>NZ_JARPLC010000119.1:0-14735 GCF_032350395.1 Limnospira sp. PMC 289.06 | reverse complement strand
CGGGATTGGAGTTGAGATGCGATCGCTTCTATCTGAGATTCTAGCTGTGATTGGGACTGGGTAAACCCCTCAATTTTCCGGGTGGTTTCATCTAACTGAGACTGCACTTTAGAGACCATCAACTGTGCCGAGTTTAACCGGGACAATTTCCAAACCCGCTTGGCTGCCGCAATGCGTTTTTTCTCCTTCTCCAAAAACCCCGACGGTATCCCACCAATTATAGGGGGATAGGGTGTCAGGTCATAACCACACACCGAACAGGTTTCGACCTCATTTGGTGTATATTCGGTTTCACAAACGGGACATTTCGCCATCATTCTCAACCCCGACAAATCGCCGCCACCGGGCGGGGGGAAACCCGGCTATTTTGGTATTATAACCCACAGTGAGGGCAGGCTCCTACCTAGTCCACGGAAACCCGGTTATAACTCACGAATGCCACTGGCTGTCAACACTTCATTAAGGGTTAATTCCCACTGTGGGAAAGTGGGGGACAAAATGCGATCGCCTCCCGAAATTGACGATCGCAAAAACCGGGTTTCTTTACCAAGTCTTGATTGGGATGCAAAGCTAGAAATCTGGTTTCTTTCGGTCACTCCCAACTGGGGATATCCTCACAGGTAAATGTGATCATATCCTCGCCGTTTAAGTCATCCCGGACTAGGCGATTTTTTAAGTTGTTGACCATCCGTTCATAAAAATTGCGGACATCGCGACCATTGCCGAAATTTCGGCCACGATTTTGATAGGCAAAATCCATAATTGATCGGACTCGCGCGGATACGTCATCGGGACAAATTCGCCGGCTTTCTCGACACATTCCCAGAAAAATACTGTGCATTTCGGCACCGTTATAATCAGGAAAATCGATGGTTTTAGACAGGCGAGATTGTAAGCCGGAGTTACTGTCGATAAACTCTGCCATTTCCCGCGAATATCCGGCTAAAATTACCACGAGGCGATCGCGATAATTCTCCATCATGGGAACCAAAGTATCGATCGCCTCCTGTCCATAATCTCGGCTATCTCCCCCACGAGATAAGGAGTAGGCTTCATCAATAAATAACACCCCATCTAGGGCGGACTCAATCACCTGGGCGGTTTTTTCGGCGGTATGTCCGATATATTGTCCGACTAATTTGGTGCGGTCTGCTTCCACAAATTGACCTTTTTTTAACAGTCCCAAGGCTCGATAAATTTCGCCAATTAAACGAGCGACGGTGGTTTTTCCGGTGCCGGGATTTCCAGTAAATAATAAATGACGGGTTTCGATTTCATTACTGGCTAACATCCCTAAACTGGCTAATTTTTTATCGGCGATTTGGGTGTTAATTAATTGTTTGATATCCTGTTTAACCGAGTCTAACCCGGTCAAGTTTTCTAATTTGGCGAGGAGTTTTTCTAGGTTCTCTGTGTCGGCGGTTCCCCGTTGGGAGAGTTCCCGATACTCAGGGGGTAAATCGGCGACTGCTAAGGGTTCTGTGAGGGGATTTAAACCGTGTTTAATCACGCGATCACTGTGACAATCATCCATTTTATTAAACAACTTTTCTACCTCTCTGGCGTTCCCAAAATGGCTGTCTCGGTTCTCATAAAGCTGGGTTAATAAGTTCTTGAGAGGCGCTTCTAAATCCGGGGCGATCGCACTTTTAACCCGTTGTACCTGTTGACCGAAAATGGTTAATAATTCGGAGGGTTGATAATCCTCGAAAATAATTTCTGTGGCAAAACGACTTGGCAAACCTGGGTTAGATTTGATAAAATTATCCATAAGGTCGGGATATCCGGCGACAATGACGGCGAGCCTTCCTCGTTCATCTTCCATGCGTTTTAACAGGGTATCGATCGCCTCCCGTCCCCAGTCATTTTCACCTCCTTGAGTGAGGGTATAAGCCTCGTCAATAAACAATACCCCATCTATAGCGCGATCGACTGTTTCATTGGTCAAAATTGCGGTATGTCCCACATATCCCGCCACCAAATCTCGCCCGCCAATTTCTACTACATGACCCCGCCTCAATAACCCCAAATCTCGATAAATTTCCCCCATTAATCTCGCTACGGTTGTCTTTCCGGTGCCGGGGTTTCCTTTGAATACTAAATGCAGTCTAGGGGGGTCGGTGTTGATGCCTTGTTTTTGGCGTTCTTGAGCCTTGGATAATGACCGGATTTTTTGGTTTATGGCGGTTTTAACATTCTGTAAACCTACCAATTCCTGTAAGCGTTCTAAGGCGGGTATGTCGCTGACATCCCCCGATAACCACTGGTTTTGTTTGGCGACATTTAGGGATAATTCGATGGCGGTATTAAAGCGATTATACCATGTCTTTAGGGGTTGATTTTCGGCGGCTATAGCGGAGATTAAACGATGGCGATCGCCCCAATTTACAGGTTTTTGGTGAACCAGTCGGAAATAATCCCACAGGCTTTCTAACTCGGGTTCTGTGGGGGTAGAAACCCGCACTAAATTAAATTGGCGATCGCTCCTATTTTGTAGCCAATTTCCCAAAAAAGTAAAGCCTGTATGGTTGCAAAAATCTTGAAACTGTTGTAGACTATGATGGTGGGAAATAAACACACATAAATTGCGGTTGGTAGGTGGGAATCTTCCCCAACTTACCATCCGTCCAAACAATTCTCGGCAGTTTTCAAACATCCGCAAATCTTCTACATCAGAAAAGATAATCGCACTTTGATAGCGGGTATCTTCCATGAAGTGTTGAAATAAGCCTATACATGAAATATCAGACATGACAGGACGGCGATTTGCTGAGGGTTGGGGTTCCGGTTTGGTCGGGGTTTCTCGTCCCAATAAGCGGCGGCGTTTCCCCAAAGGACTGGCGCTTTTTACTCGCATTTCGGACGGGGAAGGTCTCGGCGGCGTGGTTTTCGGCTGTTCCCTGGCGTTTTGCAGAGATTGATAATCGAGAAAATACAGCTTGTTAATTCCCGAATATAAAACAATACGATTAAAGCCTTGGCTGTGTAAATAGCGATGCAAAACCTGTTCGATATCTTGCAATAATAAATCGTCGCTACAGAAGCTATCCCCGGTGTCGGTTCCGCACAAAACTAAAAAGCGATCGCCTGTTTGGAGGTTCAATTGATTGGTGACTCGTTCAACCATGATTTGATAGTATATTGACATCTTCTTAAACCCCTCTCCACCATGGGGAGAAGGGGTCAGAAAAGGATAGTTAAGAAACAGATGGTTTCGATTGGGGTGACTGAACAGATGGCTTTTTCAGTCGCGTTTTGACTGCATTCATATCCTGATATTCACTGTTCGCCTGTTGTTTACATTCTATATCACCCACGCCTTCAACGCCCGCTTCATTCAAGATATTAAAAATCGCCTCGGCATTTTGGCGGGTAGCTTTTTCGTCGATTAAAGTCTGGCTAAAACTATTAATTGAAACCGAATTAGCCCCAAATTCCGACTCAGGACTAATCACGGTTACCACCTCATCCCCAGCCACATTTTTAACCTTGGCTACAAAGGCGTTGCGTTCGTCTTCTCCTTCGTAGGTATCATCAACTAGGGTATAACCGATATTTTCGAGAGTTTCGACAATGCGATCGGCAATTTCCGCCCGCATTTGAGAACCTAAAATAGAAAGTTTCGCCTGTTCGATAATGTCCCCTAAAATCGGCTGCAATTGATTAATATTTTCGCCGATATTTTTAACCTGTTCAGTGGTGAGGGTGGCTTCTCCTTCCACCAGTTGGGTTTCTAACTGATTGAGTTGGTTTTCATACTCGCTTAGTCGCCCATTAGTCCAGTAGTTAATCTCACATTTGAAGGTTTCCGCGTCGCTTCCCTGTCCGACTTCTACTTCACATTCTCGGTGAGATTGTACCTCGGTAATTAAACTGCGTAAATCAGTTAAACTCGCCTGATAATAAAATAGCCATTCCTGCTGTTTTTGTTCCAGTTCCAGCCGCAGGTCTGCTAGTTTGAGATAGGTTTGCTGACAAGTGGCGATCGCTGCTTCAAAAACCCCCGCTTGAATATTGCTATTTGCTAGGTCTAAATCCCGACGTAAATCGGCTAATTTACCCGGTGCAAAACGTTGGTGTTGATAATCGCGATCAATCTGTTTCCAAACCTGGTCAACATCCGCAAAATAATCAACTGCTAACTGTTGTTTCCGCTGACTTTCCGCCTCCAAATTCTCAACTACTTGATTAATCTGTTGCTGAAGGATTTGTTGTCCTTGTTGTCTGGCTTGTCGCTCCTCAGCTATCAGTTGAGTAAATTTATGATCCTGTTGTTGAAATAAATTCAGATACTCCTGGCGTTGACTATTTAACAATCCTAAATATTCCCGTCGCTGCTGAGTAAAGCCTTCCCGCATAGAAGACTCTAGCCGTCCGACTTCCTGTTGTAATTGCTGTTGTTGACGATACTCGGACTCTCGGATATTCTGCTGAAATTCCCGCCGCTGATTTTGTAGTCGTAGGTTGGTCTGGGTTTCCAAGTCTTTAATTCCGGTTCGCAGTCCGCTAATTTCTTGTTGCTGGCGTTGGGTTCGCTGTTCGAGGGGGGCGAGGCGTTGCTGAAACTCCCGCTGGGCTTGCTGTTGAACGGCGTTTAACCGTTCGGGGAGGTCCTGTTGTAGCGATCGCAGCCTGGAGTCCTGTTCCCGCAGTCGTCGCAATTCTCGATCCTCAACCTGAATATACCGTCGTTTTTCACCACTCATTTATGGCTCCTATTTTTTAGTAATGGTTGATTTAAATTCCTATGGTGTAGTATAATGGTTTTCGGGAAAATCAAACACCGTAAAATTACTTAACTTTATGGTTGTCCGAAAACCGGGCTGTTTGAGTCTCACCCCAGCCAGATTTAAGTCTCCCTCCCCTTTGGGGTAATGGTTGGCAAAATTGATCAGTTTCTGGACTCGCCTACAGCCTAAGTTATTGGAATGCTTGACAATGCAAGAACAAACCGCAGCTTTAATTAAAATAGCCCAGAGATTGCCTCATGGTGAGGTGTTGGATTATGATCACATTGAACTGCCTTTTGAACTGGTGAAAATCGCCCTAAAATTATGGGAAAATTTCTACCCCCCAGAACTGTTAGAAAACCTGGCAAATTCAGACCCGGATACTCTGGACGCTTGGGCGATCGCCCTCTCCCAAACTCTCAGCCAACAACTCTCTCTCCTGGATACCTGGAAACCACATTTTTCCGCCCGATCTATCCCCCCAAAGCTGGCGGAAAAGCTGGCAAATAACTCCCAAAAATTAGCGGAAATCTCCCGAGAAACGTCGGGAATTTTGGCGGCGGCTAATCAGCTTTTTAGTCAGGAAAATCAGTTAAAACAGGCGGCGGCAGAATTGGCACGATTAAAAAGCCTCGAAACTCAATTAAACCATATAGAAACCGAACTACAAAATACCGATTTAGACCAACTGCGCCAAGACATCGAAAGGCGATCGCAAACCCTCGAACCGCTCTATCAAGAACTGCAAACCCTCCAACAGCAACAAGACCAACTCGCAGCGCAGCAAACCCGCCTAGAAGCGGAACTTCAAAGACTGCGATCGCGCCAAAATCAACGAGAAATCGAGACGGCGGAAATCGCCACGGAATTGATAACGCTTACCCAAACGGAACGCCATAAACTCAACCCTATTTTATCAGAGACCCTGACACAATTGCAGCAAGAAAAAGCGGAATTTGACCGCCTACAAAGTGACCTGAAAAAAGCGATCGCCGACTGTAACCGATACCAACAACAAACTACCACCATTGGCGACCACCTCAGCCAACACTATGATCGCGATCGTCAACTTTGCCAATATCTCCCGGTCAACCACGCAGAAATTGACCCGCTTTTAGCACACATAAAAACTCAACTCCAAGACCTCGATCGCCAATTAACTACTCTCCAAAAACACCACGCCGAAGAACACCAAAAACTCACCCTTAACTTTTCCTCATGACTCTCTTAAACATTGCTGAAATTTGCCCCCACACCCGCACCCTCGGCCCCGGAAACCGCTTTGTAATATGGGTACAAGGTTGCAGCTTTAACTGTCCTGGCTGCATTTCCCCGGAGTGGATACCCCAAACTCAAGCTACATTAATTGACCACGAACAACTGGGAAATCTGATTTTATCCCAACCCAATTTAGACGGTATAACTGTTTCTGGCGGCGAACCTATGCTACAGGCGATCGCCTTAACTAAACTGTTTCAACACCTGCGAAACCATCGCGATATTTCGATTATATGTTATACTGGATTTACCCTCAACGAAATTCGCACAAAGGCTGATATCATCCCCCTACTAGAATTGATTGATGTTATCATTGACGGACAATATATCGCCGACCTCAATGATAACCAAGGCTGGCGAGGTTCATCTAACCAAAATATTCACTTCCTCACCCCCCGCCACCTCCCAGAATCGGCATTATTTACCACTAGAAAACGGGATGTTGAGGTTCATATTCGCAATGATTCGGCTTTAATGGTTGGGGTTCCACCACACCGCTTTAGACAGGATTTTAAACAGGCTTTAAAACTATAGTATTTCATTAAAAAAAAATTTTTTCGGCTCGCCCTGGGGCTGAGGCTTGACAAGCACCGGGAGTTAATGCTAAGGTATTAATGTATAGCCTCATAATGGGAATCTTTGTTAAATTAAAAAAATTGCACATATTTTCATTATCTAAAATTGTAACCGAAGTCAATCGAAAAAGCAACCCCTCCCCCCCAAAAAAAATTTTTCGCAACATTTCTTAATTTTTTGTTACAAAAGTTAACAAACAGCTTGGGGGAGTTTAGTAGCGGGTAATGGTGGGGTAAGTTAAGTTACAGAGTTTTTGATCTGAAGGAAGCACATTTTGATTAGTTTGTAGATAATTATGTAACCAGGTACAACTACGACTAATCAAACTATCAAGATTGAGGTTATCCATACTCCATAATATTAATGTACCATCGTCTTTGGCGATCGCTAAAGTTTGACCATCAGGACTAAAAGCAATGCGGTTAACAAAGACATTATGATTAATGGTAGTAATGGGTTCAATGGCGCTTTCAGTGCCATGACAACCATCAGCAGGCCAGAGTTTATCGCGATCGCGTTTAACAGCCCATAATCGGACTTTTTTATCATCACTGGCGGTAGCTAAAATTTGACCATCAGGACTAAAGCTGAGACTGCGAACCGTAGCCAAAGCAGTCATGGGACAAGAATCAGGTCTAGGAGTACCATTACGAGACCATAGTTTAACATTTTTACCAGATGCGATCGCGAGTGTTCCCAAGTCAGGAGAAAAAGCGATACTATTAACACTTTCATTTTCTGGAATACTGGGATAGGAAATCCAACTATCTCCTTGTTTACGCCATAAAACCACGCCATAGAGTTCATCGGTTGCCCTGATAGCCATTTCATTACCGATAGCTACCGCCAAGATAGTACCATCACCGTTAAACTTGATGTCGCTGACAATACCATCATTAGGGAAAGCGGGAATTCTGAGAGTTTCAATTAATTGACCATCGTAATCCCAGATGATGACGTTTTTATCAGAACTAGCGGAAGCCAAGATATTTTTACTAGGATTAAATGCAATGGCGTTAACGGGTTCAGTGTGACCAGTGAGGGTGGCGATCGCTTCACCATCGGTAGTCCATAATTTGATAGTATTATCTGCGCCTCCGGTGGCGACCAGAGGCTGATCTGTTTGAGAATTGACACTAACCCAATTGAGATCCCTAGGCTGTCCTAAACCTTCGAGTTGCCACGATAAAGCGCTCTGATCATCTTGGTTAAGATCCCACATTTTGACTAAGCTATCATTACCTGCTGTAGCTATTCCCTGGCTGTCGGGAGTAAAGCTGAGACTCCAAATAGCTGCATCACTGGCTTCAATTACCCTTTTCGCTTCTGGTGTATAGCTGCGACTCCAGAGTTTGACAGTAGTATCTGCACTAGCGGAAACAATCGTCTTACTATCAGGAGTAAATGCCACAGACCAGACATCATTTTGATGACCTACTAAGGTATTTAATAAACTCCCATCTGGGAACCCCCAAATTTTCACCGTATCATCACGACTTCCACTAGCAATTACTTCACCGTCTGGACTAAATAAGACTGTCAAAACTTCCTCATTATGTCCTTTGAGGGTGCGGATTTCCCGTTGTTGTTCTAAGTCCCAAATTTTGAGAGTGCGATCGCTACTACCGGAAACCAAAATGTTATCATTTTTGGGGTTAAAACTGACATCATGAATATTACAGTAATCAAAAGAGTCCGAAGAAACACCTTCACAGTGTCCGCTCAAAGTGGCTAATAGGTCTCCTTGGCGGTTCCAGAGTCGGACAGTTTTATCTTTACCCGCGCTGGCTAGTTTTTGTCCATCGGAATTAAACTCTACATCTAACACTCTATCTGTGTGACCTTCCAAGACACGAATTATAGTGCCATCAGGTCGCCACAGGCGAATAGTATTATCATTACTAGAGGTAGCGATTAAATCTCCTTGGGGACTAAATTTAACACGGGTAACTAACGCTTCATGACCTACTAAGTTGTGCAGATATTGGAATTGTTGTTGTTGTTCATCCCAGACCCAAATTGTGACTTGATTATCGGCGGTAGTAGTCCCCAGAAATTGACTATCTTCACTAAAGCTAATACTGGTCACACTATTTTGATGGGGTAAGTTCTGTAACCATAAGCCATCAATACCCCAGACCTTAGCCGTATGATCATTACTGGCTGTAGCAATGAAATTCCCATCAGGACTAACAGCCACCCCCAGAACACTGCTAGTGTGTCCCTGTAGGCGATTTTTTTCTTGAATATTAGATATAACTTCCCGTAAACCAGATGTTACCTCAAGTTTTTGTTGGTCGGTGGGGTTGGTTTCTTGAATGTCTTTACTGAGTCTTAAAGTTGTTAGTAAAATCTCGATTTGATTGTTTTGGTCAGATAGTCTCAAGGCGCGTTCTACGGATTTTAAGGCGGCGAGGCGATCGGCAGAATTGCGCTGCCATTTTTGCACTTCCCAAGCGCCAATAGCCAGAACTAAAAGACCGACACCAGCCGCAACCATCCGCCAGTTTCTGCGTTGTCGGCTTAATTTTTCCTCCGCTTCATGTTGTTTAGCTTGAGCTTCTTGTACTTGTTGATTTAACTCTCTTTCCCGTCGCATTTGCTCATTTTCTTCTTGGAGTTGTTCAAACTCTGCATCGCGATCTAAGCGATGTTGTTGACGAATAAAACCCGCGAGATAATCATGGACAAGTTGATAAAATTCGCTATCATATTCTACTACTCGGAACACTAATCCTGATTGTTCAAATATATCTAAAATTAAGTCTAATTCAACGGTAACTGATGGTAATTTAAGCCGTTCTTTTAATTCTTCGGAAAGTTCCGCACGGGTCCTTAGGGGTCGGGTGTCATTTTCATCGGTTAATAGGTATAGCATTAGTCTGGCGATCGTCTCATTTTCCGCCCCACAGTCTTTTATGGTCACTTCCAAAAAACGTTCAACCAGCTTTTGCATGGGTCCGCGTTTTTGGTATTCTGCTAATGTGGTGATATTTTCGGTTTGTAGTTGCGCTCCCACTACTTGCATTTCAATGGGTCGCACTTCTTCTAATTCGGTGGATAAATCATTGACTAATGCTTTAATTAGAGCATCTTCTAAATAAAACCGGGAACTATCGGTCAGACTCTTAATCACATTATATGCTTCTTCCCGGCTAAAGTTGCCCACATAAAATAGGATATCTTTACTTAAAATATCGTTGCCAATTTCCTCGAAGTTAGTCAGACGAGAAGCCTCTAATAAATGATGCAGATAATCTTCTCGCAGGGATAAGATAACCTTGACAAAGGGAATTTTTAAAACTTGCTGTAATAATTTAAAAAATATCTGGCGATCGCCTTTATTTAAGACAAAGAATAACTCCTCGAATTGGTCGAAAATTAGCACAGTTAACCGATGATTAACCGCATTATGTTTCAAGGTTTCTAAAATGTGGTTAATTAGATATTTTTGCTCCCCTTCATCAGCCTTAGTCAATTCAGGATAACCGCTATTAACAGCCTTTTCAGCCAGGTAGGTTGGGTGAAACCCAACAGCAGCCAGGTAGGTTGGGTGAAACCCAACATCGGTTTCTGGTTCTATTTCTGATTCTTGAAGACCAGATAGTTGTCGATCTAGTTCTCTGATATAAGCCCTATAGTTACGAATAACCACAGGTACTACTTGACGCGCTTCGATAGGCTTAACTTGGAGAGAAGGAACTAAACCTGCTCGTAATAATGAACTTTTACCAACTCCTGATTGACCATAAATAACCGTGAGTTTATGCTGAGGACTCGCCATGCGAGCTAGGAGATTTGCGATATCTTTTTCCCGTCCAGAAGTCTGGATCTCATCAGCACAGGTATAGCCATAATCGGCATCTGTTAAACTAAGATTAATCGCTCGTTCGCGAATCTGCAACCGACCAGCGCCAATAAATGCCGTATAGCCAAAAGTGCTAGATTTGCGGCGATGTTCTCCCTTAATCTCAAAAGATTCTCGGTAATTTCCTAGGTCAAAATATAGACGTTGTAGAGATTCTAAGATTGACAAATATAGTGGTGGGTTGTATTGGGGAATAGTCGCTTTTTTCGCCCATTCTAATTTTTGAATTGCCGCTTTAGGTTGACTCAATTTTTCTAAAGATTCAGCTAATAGCCACAGAAAACGACCCTGCTGCTGATTACAAATTGAAGAATCGATCGCCTCCGAAACATTAGCCCGCATCAATATATCTAAAGCCACCTCAGCCAATTCTTTACTATGATTCCACTGAGAACGATGCAGACAAACTTCTGCTAAAAACCCATAATCCTGAGCCAATAAAATCTGATTTAATTCACCAGGAGATTCATGGAGTTTCCGGGAGGCGATCGCCAATTCCCATAACTCATCCCACCGTTCTAATTGACCGAGAACCTCCCCTAATTTATTAATAAACTTAGCTACCAAATCCTGGCGTTGAGCAATTTCAAACCTTTGAATAGATTGCACTAGATGTTGTTGGGCTCGTTCCCATTCTTTTTTCCCCGTACCATAACGATTTTGATCGGCTTGATAAATCTCGCATAATCCTATATGAAATAATATCACTCCTTGCCATTCTAAATGAGTCAAATTAGGCTGAAAATTAGGCAGATTATGAGAAATATTGCGCCACAAACTAAGACTTTTCTGATACTTTTTTATCGCTAAATCTATTTCATATTTAGCATAAGAATAACGAGCAAATAAAAATTGTAAACTCCCTTCTAATTCTATAGGTAACTGAGTTAATCTTTGTTTTAAGTCTTGATAAGCCAACTCTATTTCTGACCGAGAACCCGTCCCCAAAATCTTGGTATTAGGGACAAATTGCAGCGATCCAAATTTCTGAACTTCCCCAAATACCCGCTGGGTTTTAGTCTCCAAAAATTCCAATAACTCTTGAGTTCCTAAGACAAATTCATAAGTAGTCGCCCAACTGGTAAAATCCTGGGCGCGGCGGTTCATTCTTTGCCAGGTTTTGTCATCAACCCATAAAACTAGGGGAAATTCCAAGTTCCGAAAAGACTCCCTCGCAAAATTGGTCGCGTCTAAGACTTCATCAAGACTGTTCACAGACTCCAAGCCGTAGACCATAAGCGCCGCTGGTTCGGACCCCTTAGCCAATTCCCCTTGAATAGCGCCATACAAGTTCTGTATTGATGGCTGAAGGTATAACTCGCGAATGGGTAAGGGAAATTTCTGCCGCAGTTGTTGTACCATTGACGATCGCAAATTGGTATAGTTACAACGCACCAGCAACAGAGTAAACTGTCCCTCAGATAATCTCAGGGTTCTGCTTAATGTATTAAGTTGGCTCTCATTCAGAGCGATCGTATCATTAATGGGATGCACACTCATTTGTCTGTTACCTGTAAACTTAGGGTGATTATCGACAATTTTTCAAATTCATTTACAATCTGCTTATGCACGCTTTATCAATTCCCACCTGGATAATTCATATCTCTAGCGTCATTGAATGGATAGTCGCCATAGGGCTAATCTGGAGTTACGGCGTAATTACCGAAAATCGAGCCTGGTGGGGTTTATCTTATGCTATGTTACCAGCCTTGATTAGTGCTATGTGTGCTTGTACCTGGCATTATTTTGATAACCCCCCCAACCTAGAATGGTTGGTCACCCTACAAGCTGCTATGACCGTTACTGGTAATTTTACCTTGTGTATTGCCGCCTGGTGGCTTTGGCGAACTTCCAAATCACTCGAAACTTAAAAACTACTAACCATGTTCTCTAAAGATACTCTATTTGTTCTGTCTTTGTTTCCTTATCTCGGTTTCCTCTGGTTCCTTACCCGTTCAGGAATAACCCCAATACTAGCCCTGATCGGATTTTACGGTACTTTAGTATTTGTGGCGGTTACCATTCCGGCGGCTATTTATGCTCAGGTCGCCTATAGTGAATCTTTAGCTAATATTGATTGGCTTCATGGGGGGGCTGAGTTGTTTTTGACTCTATCCAATATCCTGATTGTATTAGGATTTAGCCAGGCGATCGCTAACAAAATTTCAGATAAAGACTCCCAAGCTAGTTAAGAGTTCCCAGCCAGGAGTCCCCTCCGGTCTGTTCCCTCACTTCCCAAAACTCTCTAAGTATCCATCTTAGTCTTGTGAACCATTACCATTTATGAGGATAACTAAAAAACGGGTTTGGCTATATACCCTACTGTTTTTGTTGATTCCTACCATCGCTTGGGCTCAGGATGAAAGCCGCAGCCAAACAGTCTTTGAGGCTATTAATGATGGTTTCACCTGGTTTGTCAATAATGTGATATTTGGTGTCCTATTCTGGGATGCAGGGACCGGGTATCTATTTAAATCTCTGTTTGGGATTGACATGGGAATTCCCCTAATTGTTTTATGGCTAATTGTTGGGGGAATTTTCTTTACCTTCCGCATGGGATTTATCAATATCCGCGCCTTCCGACACGCTGTAGACGTGGTGCGGGGAAAATATGATGATCCTAACGATTCCGGGGAAGTCTCCCATTTTCAAGCCTTAGCAACCGCTCTGTCCGCCACTGTCGGCTTGGGAAATATTGCTGGGGTAGCTATTGCTGTTAGTGTCGGAGGACCCGGCGCGGTCTTCTGGATGACTGTGGGTGGCTTTTTTGGAATGAGTAGTAAGTTTGTTGAATGTACCCTCGGTCAAAAATATCGCGTGATTAACCCAGATGGCACTATTTCTGGGGGTCCGATGCGCTATTTATCGGAAGGTTTAAAAAGGATGAATTATCCGATTTTTGGACGGGTTTTGGCGATCGCTTTTTCCTTTTTCTGTATTTTCGCCGCCTTGGGTGGTGCAAATATGTTCCAAGCTAACCAGTCTTTTGGGGCGGTTTCCCGGGTGTTTCCCTTTCTACCTAATTGGTTATATGGAGCAGTTTTAGCAACATTAGTCGGCTTGGTAATTATTGGCGGAGTCCGCCGCATTGGTCAAGTCGCTGGTACAATAGTCCCTTTAATGTGTATTTTATATGTCGTCGCCTCTCTGTTTATTTTACTGAGTAATTTTACCGCTATTCCTGGTGCTTTTGGGGTGATTATTTCCCAAGCATTTCAGCCAGAAGCTATTGAGGGCGGGATTTTGGGTGTAATTATTCAAGGGTTTAGACGGTCGGCTTTTTCTAATGAGGCGGGGTTGGGTTCGGCGGCGATCGCTCATTCAGCCGCTCGCACTGATGAACCGATCCGAGAAGGTATTGTCGCCCTTCTAGAGCCTTTTATTGATACTATTGTTGTTTGTAATATGACCGCTTTAGTAATTGTAATTACTGGGGCATATAATAATCCCGAATATGAGCAATTACGCGCTACCGGAGCCGGGGCAGAATTGACCGCCGCCGCTTTTGGCAGTTCCATTAGTTGGTTCCCCATAATTTTGGCGATCGCTGTTTTTTTCTTTGCTTTTTCTACTATGATATCCTGGAGTTATTATGGTGAACGCTGCTGGGATTATCTCACCGGAGGGCAGGGTTTAATTATCTATAAAATCCTCTTCCTAATGGCTACTTTTATGGGAGCCATAGTCGCCCCTGGTCCCGTCATTGATTTTAGTGATGGAATGTTATTGGGAATGGCATTCCCTAACCTGTTGGGGGTTTATTTCCTCTGTCCCCAAGTCGCCAGAGACTTAAAAGATTATATGGCACGATATAATTATAATTAATAATTGTAGGGGCGGGTTCCGCCGTCAATTATCCATCCCCAGGACGATATTAATAAACCCGCCCCACCGCCGATAATTAATAATTGTAGGGGCGGGTTCCGCCGTCAATTATCCATCCCCAGGACGATATTAATAAACCCGCCCCACCGCCGATAATTAATAATTGTAGGTGCGAGACGTTCAGGCATGAAATAGGGTTGAGATACCCGAAATAACCGCCTGGTGGGGAGTCCAACCCCTTGGTTGGATATAAGTGGTTAGGCACTGACCATCCCACAACTGTTTATATGTCCCGACGTTTGGATTCGACACCCAAACAAGGCAGGGAACTCCAGGTCACAAACGAACTGCTTGAATGGGAAGTTATGACCCCATGATAGCAGGGAGTAGAGAGTGCGAAATGTTTAGGAGACCAAATAAGGCTGTGATGCCTGAAATCACCTCCTAGTGGGGAAGCC
>NZ_JARPLC010000118.1:10803-14817 GCF_032350395.1 Limnospira sp. PMC 289.06 | reverse complement strand
CGGATTTAGGCCGCTTCCTTGGGTTTGACATATCTGGCAATAGGTTTATCCTCAACTCTTCTCGCTTCTTATCTTATTATACCGTATTGCCCTAAAATATTAACCTAATTTGAGATTAAATCATGCTCCTCTGGCTCTTCGTCCACCGGACTCAGCAGCAGTAGTGCTGTCCACAAATGTTCCGATGGTACTTGCAACTTAGCTGGACCCCCCACCCCCATATATGACCCAACTCCTAGGCTAATTACCCGTGCTGGAATATCATGGGAGCTGAGGACCTGTTGCATTAACTCGGCTTCCCAGCGCATAGCAGTGGTTTTTAGTGTAATCCAAGACACGATCATTTCTATCTCTAGGATAGGCACAAAGCTTGATGCACTTTACCTCAGATAACTGGGAAAAATAACTCCATATACATAGATACTATTATCTCACCCCACAGGGCAGTTATACCAGCAGCGATCGCTAAAAAAGGACCAAATGGCATGGGTTGGCGGCGGTCTAATATGCCCACAGCCATGGCTCCTGCGCCGATAAAGGCTCCTAAACCACAGGCGATGAAACTTGCGACCAATAGCATCTTCCACCCCAACCAAGCCCCCATAAGGGCCGCTAATTTAGCATCTCCCGCCCCCATAGCCGTTTGTCCAAAAGCCATGGACCCCAAAAAGGCGATCGCTTCAAATAACCATAATCCTAGCACCGCCCCCAAAACACCCACCATTAACTGGTCTATCACCCCAGCCGTTTTTAATCCCAGTAAGCCTTGAAAACACAACCCCACCACTAAACCTGACTGGGTGAGAGGGTTAGGAAGGATTAAGGTATCTATATCAATTAGAGATAATGCCACCAACCAAGCTAATAACGCCCACAAGCCAAACAGTTGTACTATAGTTCCTGGCATGATGGTTACATATACCAGCAAAAACAATAGACCCATTAACCCTTCTACTAAAGGATAGCGCATAGATATCGGTGCATGGCAATGGCGACATTTACCCCGCAACCACAACCACCCCAAAACCGGCACATTTTCACTTAAACCTAAACGGGTATGACAATGGGGACATCGTGAGGGAGGATACCACACCGACAGACCAGCCGGGACTCGATACACAATGACATTTAAAAAGCTACCTATGGAAGCGCCTAGGGCAAATATAATCAAGTAAGCCGGCAGATCAACTAAAATATCCATTAGACTTTCACCTTTCACCGGGGTTTCACGCCCGCTTCCTAGCCTGGGGCTAAAATAACTCTAATTCTATCTGCTCAAAGGGGATAAAACATTCTCCCGGAAGCAAAATGGGTTTGGGGGAGAAAAGCAGTAAACTCCGATAGCTGCGGGAATTAATGGCTACACCAGACGGACGGCGCATTCGTTTCGCGTGTACTTCTGAATAAGCATGATACACCCGTCGGGCTATCCTCAGTAGTTGGGGATCTTGTATCCGCCACTCTTGGCTAAGGGGTAAGTCCGGGTTTGGAGGCGGCGTTACGGGATTTTTTAACTCTGAGTTGGAGCCATAAACCACAAAGACAATTCCCAAAGGGTTAATCAACACACCTGGTTAGATGTTAAACTAAAACTATCACAACAATTCCATAATTTCGGTAAACTGCCCTACAACATACTAAAAACCATGCCAGATAAACCCAATCTTCTCGCCTTGGACTTTGATGGTGTTCTCTGTGATGGCTTGCTGGAGTATTTTCAGACGGCTTGGCGTACATATCTCGAAGTTTGGTCGCCTCCTGAGTCTACCCCCCCGGATGATTTACCCCCTAGATTCTACCGCACTAGACCTGTGATTGAAACGGGCTGGGAAATGCCTCTTTTGATCAGGGCTCTGATTTTGGGGTGGGCTGAATCTCAGATTCTCAGCGATTGGCATAGTATATCACGTCAACTGCTCGAACAAGAACATTTGTCACCGGAAGTTCTTGGCTCTCGACTTGATCAAATTCGTGATCAGTGGATCGCTACAGACCTACCAGGGTGGTTGGCTTTACATCGCTTTTATCCGGGTGTATGCGATCGCCTTCGGGTTATTCTTGAGCAGGACATGATACAATTACGCATAATTACCACTAAGGAAGAACGATTTGTGCGATCGCTTCTCGGACAACAGGGAATTATTCTCGACCCGGGAATCATTTTTGGTAAGGGACACAAACAGCCTAAGCACCAAACTCTACGGGATCTCATGACTCTTTCTGATCCTAGTCCGCTGATCTGGTTTGTTGAGGACAGAATGAAAACTTTGTTGTCTGTACAAGGTCAACCAGACCTACAACAGGTTACACTGTTTTTGGCTGACTGGGGTTACAATACTCCCATAGAGAGACGTTTGGTGGCTGAATATCCCCCCATCCGTTTGTTGTATTTGTCTCAATTTACTCAGGATTTTGAGGCTTGGTAATTACCTAATTATCCGCTTAGTTCATGGTGCAAACAATTACGACAATTAAACTCACTAGAATATTTATGGTGATTGGTGACTTATTATTAAGTGGTATATCTGAGAGCGATCGCTCCCCTATTTAGCAGATTCAACCTCACTGTAATCCTTGGGGATAACCCCCGAAATTATAACTCCTAATGACTGCTATATATACTAGCCAATGTTTGGCGGATTTATGGCTTGGTAAATAGAGTTAAATATGATCTAAAATTAGTTTATTTCGATATCTATGAAACTTAACTTATCACAAATTTTTCTCGACCATAAAGTTAAACCTCGTGGTATTATCTATGTGGGAGCTGGAGAAGGGCGATCGCTCAAACGTTTTGCCAAGTTTACTAATGCTCAAATATTGCTAATAGAAGCGAATCCTGTCACCTGTGAACGGTTAAAAATGGCTGTAGGCGATCGACCTAATATTCAGACAGTTCACATGGCGATCGCTGACCAAAATAGTGAAGCCACTCTCCACGTTACCAACATCGAATCCAACAGTTCCATTTTACCACTAACACAATACAAAAAACTTTATCCTAACCTCAGCGAAACTCAGCAAATCCCCGTTGATACCCGCACTATTGACACCATTTTAGCCGAACTTAATCTACTCCCAGAAGACTTTAATATACTATATTTAGACATCCAAGGAGCCGAACTTCTCGCCTTAACAGGAGCCTCCGAAATTCTCCAACATCTTGATGCTATTTACACCACGACAAGCCAACATCAACTATTTGAAGGTGGAGCGACTCTTGAGCAAGTTAACGCCTTTCTCAATGAACATTATTTCACCCCCATAGCCCAAGCAACTCCTTATCATCCCTCTCGGTATGAAGTTGTTTATATTCACAACAACCTCATCAATACCTCGATACTTACTCCCGAAATTGCTGCAAATATTCGCCTCCACCCCCCCGCGGAACCGAAACCGACCGAACTCAAAATAACTCTATCTCGACTCCAAGAATTAGAATCCGAACAGGAACTTTTAAAATATCAACTACAACAACATCAGAAAGACCTCGGAAAATCTCAATCTGATTATCAGCAGAAGCACAAAGAGTTAGAAAACTCCCAGTCTCAACTACAGCAGACTCGGAAAGACCTGGAAAAATCTCAATCGGATTTTCAGCAGAAGCACAAAGAGTTAGAAAACTCTCAGTCTCAACTACAGCAGACTCAGCTTGAATTAAAAAATCTGCACTCACAACTCGAACAAAGTCAGGAAGAGTTAGAAGAGTCCAAGGGGATAAGAGACCAAATATTAGCTGATTTAGAGAAATCTTATTCTCAATTCAAACAGAGTCAGACTCAATTAGAGCAGTCTCAGTCTCAATTAGAGCGAACTCAGACTGAGTTACAACAGTCTCAATATCAACGAGACCAAATATTAGCAGAATTAGAACAATACCATACACGACTACAGCAGACTCAGAAAGACCTCGAAAAATCTCAATCGGATTTTCAGCAGAAGCAGAAGGAGTTGGAAAACTCCCAGTCTCAACTACAGCAGACTCAGAAAGACCTGGAAAAATCTCAATCGGAT
>NZ_JARPLC010000118.1:0-10794 GCF_032350395.1 Limnospira sp. PMC 289.06 | reverse complement strand
TTTCAGCAGAAGCAGAAAGAGTTGGAAAACTCCCAGTCTCAACTACAGCAGACTCGGAAAGACCTGGAAAAATCTCAATCGGATTTTCAGCAGAAGCAGAAGGAGTTGGAAAACTCCCAGTCTGAAGGGAAGAAACTGGAAACCAAAGTTAAGGAGGTTCAAGACCAGCTTAAAAATGCACAGAATAAACAGACGGAAACTCAACAGGAACTTGATAAGTCTCGCTCGGAGTTACATGATACCAGAGAAGAACTAGAAATGGCTAACTTCCAATTAGATGAAGTACAGGTGGAACTTGAACAGGCTACATTTGAGTTACATAAAACTAAGGAAGAGTTAGAGGGTTCGCAGTCTCAACTACAGCAACAGCAGAAGGAATTGGAAGAGTCGCAGTCTCAACTACAGCAACAGCAGAAGGAATTGGAAGAGTCCAAGTCAGAAGTTCAAAAACTGCGGGAACAAATACAACAGATACAGCAGATACAACAGTATCAAAATATGTCGCCACCAGGACAGCCAGTACAACAGTATCAACCTGCTGTAGCGCAGTCGGGGAATACATATAATGCTGCTCTTGTCAAGATGTTTGCTAAAATTATTGCTGAAACTATGCCAGACTAACATCTAAATTACTATATAAAAGGTGGGGTAGATGTGTGTTACCTAACCCACCTACTATCTCACCTAACTCTCCCAGGTGTTTAGGGCTAAATTAGACGAACAGAGGATTTGTAATATCAGTCAATTTCTATGGGAACTAAAAAACGTCATTTCTGGATTTTTGATAATATTCAACCTACTGTTAACCTGACTATTTTTGCGGTTCCTAAATCCTTTGTGGGAAGTGTGGGAATGATTCAACGTAATGCGATTACCAGTTGGACTAAACTGGTTCCGAGACCGGAAATTATCTTATTGGGTGATGAGAAGGGAACCGCAGAAGTCGCTAGTCAATTGAACCTGAGACATATTCGGAATATCCAAGTTAACGAACTGGGAACACCTCTGCTTAATGATATTTTTAGCCAAGTACATAATCACGCTTCCCACGGGGTTTTAACATATATTAACTCGGATATTATCTTAACTAGGGATTTTCTCCCTACGGTTCAACAGGTGAATGCTAATTACCCTCAGTTTCTGATGGTGGGACGACGTTGGAATTTGGATATTCACCAACCTGTTAATTTCGATAACCCTAACTGGGAACAAGAGTTACATGATGAAATCAATATAGCGGGAATATTTAGCGGTATCGGTGCGTTAGATTACTTTGTATTTCCTAAGCCTCTATTTAAACAACTTCCGGCTTTTGCTATTGGTCGTCCGGGTTGGGATAATTGGATGGTGGGAGAAGCGTTAAAACAAGGATATCCGGTAATTAACGCGAGTCAAACTATTACTATTATTCACCAAAATCATGACTACGGACATCTTCGGGGAAACCGCATCGAAGCGTTTCACGGAAGGGAAGCGAAGCAAAATCAAAGCCTTTTACAAGGACATTTCGCGGGAAATAGTGCGGATGCTACTGATTACTTAATCCCCGCGACGGTGGCTAATTCTCCACAGGTTAGTATTATTGTTTGTAGTGATAATGATGGTTCAACTTTACCAACAACTCTTGATAGTATCCTGAATCAAAATATTGATGGTTGCGAGATTATTGTGATTGATAACGGTTCGACGGACAACACCCCGGAAGTCCTAGAAGGTTATGGAAAATCTTTGCAATATGTTGGTCAATGTGGCGAGGGAATTGTGGCTGCTAGAAACCGAGGCTTGGAAATGGCTAGGGGAGAATTTATCCTGTTTTTAGATGGGGGTTCGACTTTACTACCTAATAGTTTGTCTGACCAGATAGATGCTTTTGAAAATCGTGCGGGTTCGCTGGAAATGGTATTCTCTGGTTGGGAAATTTGGGAGGAAAATCAGCTAATTTCGGAAGTTCAGCCTTACGATAATCTTGCGCCAATTTTACAGGGTCGCGACGGTTTACATGGTTTTCATATCTGGATGTTAACGGACCTGTTGCGATTGGTTGAAACTGGTGCTATTTTATTCCGAAATTCCTGGGTTAAACGCTGGGGAGGGTTTGATTCTGGTCTGTCTCCCTATGCTGCTACTATAGATTTATTGCTAAATTTAGCATCCCATGGCGCTGCGGGAATTTGTTTACGAAAACCGACTATAAGAGTCTCTACTGATTATAGCTTTAAACAATATACGATCGCCATCCTCACCTCGGACTGTAATCAACTCATTGAAAATTACTTTTCCCGTCCTACCCTACGGGACTGGATGCGTCCCCTACAACCCCTCTGTCGCTATCAAGTCCTGGTTTGGTTAGCTGCTTTAACCTATCATACTCAAGACCAACATCAGATGCTCCAATTTCTCAGACAGTCCCGCAATTATAGTCCCTATCCCCCTCAACAAACTATCAATAATTGGTATCAAAGTTTGACCAGAATTTCCCGCGCATATAATTATCCCCCCTTTCAACTCTCCCCAGATGACCTGAAATGTTGACGAAAAAATCAAATGTTAAGAAATGTTAAAAAATTTTGCTTTTTGGGGGTAGGGGCTTGACTTTTGGGGCTCTTGACAGTACACTTTTAATATAATGGGAATCTGTGCATTTTTGACAAATTAGCATATATTTCGATTATGTAACTTGATGCTAATATGTTAGCAAAATTTCGGCTCCCTGTCAACCCCTGCAGCCGGGCGGATTTGCGTGTTGACGAAAAAATCAAAAAAGTGATCGGGTGCGTCATAGCAATTAATAATGATTTCCCGATGGGGAAATGAGCGGACTGACGCACCAAAATTGTGGTTGAGAAATTCCCGGCTTAATTAACCAGGAAGTTGCTCAACTAAGCGCCACCGCGCAGCTTTTCGAGAACGGTGCGATCTTGGAGAGTGGAAGTATCCCCAGAAATCTCCTGACCCGAAGCAAGCGATCGCAATAAACGCCGCATAATTTTACCCGAACGAGTCTTAGGCAAATCATCAGAAAAGCGAATTTCCCCGGGACGCGCCAAGGCTCCAATTTCATTAACAACGTGCTGCTTCAACTCTTTTTCCAAGGCTTCATCAGGTTGGCGATCGCCTTCAAGAGTAACAAAAGCCACAATTTCCTCACCCTTGACTTCATCAGGACGGCCAACCACCGCCGCCTCAGCCACAGCCGGATGAGAAACCAAAGCCGACTCAACCTCCATAGTCCCCAAGCGATGACCAGAAACATTAATCACATCATCAACCCGGCCCATCACCCAGAAATAGCCATCCTCATCTCGATGAGCGCCATCACCAGCGAAGTAGACATAATCGCCATTTTTAGGTCGTAGATACTCCCAATAAGTACGACGGAAGCGCTCCGGGTCGCCATAAACAGTCCGCATCATACCCGGCCACGGGTGACGCACCACCAAATATCCCCCAGAATTATTAGTAACAGGTTCCCCTTCCGTATCAACCACATCAGCAATAATTCCAGGGAAAGGCAAAGTAGCCGAACCCGGCTTAGTAGGAGTCGCACCAGGAAGAGGAGTAATCATAAAACCCCCCGTTTCCGTTTGCCACCAAGTATCAACAATGGGACATTTTCCTTGACCAATGACGCGGTTATACCAAATCCAGGCTTCTGGGTTAATCGGTTCTCCCACCGTACCCAAAATCCGCAACGAAGACAAATCACGAGCATTAGGGTGTCTTTCACCCATTTTCATCAAAGCTCGAATAGCAGTAGGAGCAGTATAGAAAATAGTCACGCCATACTTTTCTACCACATCCCACAGACAACCGGGATTAGAAGCACGGGGAGCGCCTTCATACATCAAAGTTGTCGCCCCATTGGACAAAGGCCCATAGACAATATAACTATGGCCAGTAATCCAACCCACATCAGCGGTACACCAGTAAACATCAGTATCCTGTAAATCAAAAGCCCACTGATTAGTAATGTGACTGTAAAGATTATAGCCACCAGTAGTGTGTACAACTCCCTTGGGTTTGCCAGTAGTCCCGCTAGTGTAAAGGATAAACAGCATATCCTCGCTATCCATTTCTTCGGCGGGACATTGCCCGGAAGCATTTTGTTGCAAGTCATGCCACCAGTGGTCTCGTCCGGGTTCCATCTGGATTTTTTGCTCAGTGCGCTGTACGACCAAAACGTTATCAACACTAGGCGCACCAGCTTGTAAAGCCTTATCTACCTGTTCTTTTAGGGGTACGATCGCATCTTTGCGCCAACCACCATCAGCAGTAATCACCAATTTAGCTTCGGCATCTTCCAGGCGGTCCTTTAGAGCCTCGGCACTGAAACCGCCAAAAATGACGGTATGGGGTGCGCCAATCCTCGCACAAGCCAACATGGCGATCGCCGCCTCTGGTATCATGGGCATATAAATCCCAACGCGATCGCCTTTTTTGACTCCCAACTGTTTAATCACATTTGCCATTTGGCAAACTTCCCGATGTAGTTGGGAATAGGTCAGAGTCCGAGAGTCTCCCGGTTCCCCTTCCCAAATTAAAGCCGCCTTATTTTTGCGCCAGGTAGTCAAATGGCGATCGAGGCAATTATAGGAAATATTAATTTTGCCCCCCACAAACCACTTCGCAAAAGGTGGCTGCCAGTCCAGCACCTGATCCCATTTTTTAAACCAGTGCAACTCATTTTCCGCTAATTCTGCCCAAAACGCTTCCGGGTTAGCTTTGGCTTTCTCGTAGAGTTCCCGGTACTCTTCCATGCTCTTAATCCGGGCCTGTTTGGAGAAGTCCTCGGACGGATTAAATAACCGTTTCTCGTGTAAAATTGATTCGATCGTCGGTTGTGACATAGTGTGATGGTAACTTTAACTACAAAGTGAAGCCATTATAACCATTTTAGGCCTAGATTAAACTCTAAGAATCTTTACTTTTTTTTGAGCAGACTGCTAACTAGCTAACTCCTCCCCATGTCAAACCGATTAAAATCAGTTGTCAACTTCTAAGTAACTATGCCTCCTCAACTCATTATCCGTCCTGCTACTGTTGATGATGTTCCGGTCATTTGGGCTTTAATTCAGGCTTTGGCTGAATATGAAAAACTCTCCCACCAAGTCACTGGAGATCTGGAAACTTTGCAACAGCATCTATTTGGCGATCGACCAATGGCTGAGGTCATTATCGCCGAATGGGAGCAAAAACCCGTAGGCTTTGCTCTGTTTTTTCATAACTTTTCCACCTTTTTGACTCAACCCGGCATTCATTTAGAAGACCTATTTGTTATGCCTGAATATCGACGTTTAGGCATTGGGAAAGCCTTAATCCAACAGGTGGCTAAAGTCGCCCTAGAACGTCCGTGTGGGCGCTTAGAGTGGACTGTCCTCGACTGGAATCAATCGGCGATCGCATTTTACCAACATATAGGAGCCACAATACTACCTGAATGGCGCATTTGTCGAGTAGTGGACTATCAACGCTTACTGCAACAATGAGATTTGTAAATTTATTGTTAAGTTTTGTAACAAAAAAAAATTGCCCCTGGGAAGCTGGGGGGGTTGCTTTTCCGGTTGGCTTGTGGTATTATTTTAGATAATGGGAATAGTCGCAATTTTATTTTACAAGGTTAGATTGTCATTATAAAATCATATATCAAAATAATAGCATGATATTTCGGAGGTTGTCAACCCCCTATCTCTTGGTAATTGATATTATGGTTCTTGATAGAGAGGAATAGTGAAAGTAACAGTTGAGCCTAAGCCTTCACCCAAACTGTAAAACTTAACCTTACCTCCCATAGCTTGGACCAGCTTTTGAGAAATAACTAAACCCAGTCCCGTCCCCCCATATTGCTTAGTGTAACCACTATCAACCTGAGAAAAAGCCTGGAATAATCTATCTTGCTTTTCAATGGGGACACCAATACCAGTATCCACAACTCTAAACTCCACAAATCCCGGAAATTGTTGATTTTGGATAATCACATTTTCTCGGATAATTCCTAGACTAATATTAATCCCTCCTTTGTGAGTAAATTTAATGGAATTTCCCACCAAATTTAGCATCACTTGTAAGATACGTTGATAGTTACCATAAACAATAATTTGACTATTGCCAGCCTCCGTTTGAATGGTTAGTTTCAAATTTTTCTGCTCAACTTGAGGGCGAATAAAATGCTCAATTTCTCTGAGGACTTCATCAACTTTGACCAAAGCGAGTTCAATATCCATTTTGCCCGCTTCGATTTTAGCAATATCCAAAACATCATTAATTAAATTCAGGAGATGAATAGCAGCTTGATGGGCTTCTTCGATAAATTCCCGTTCTTCCTCTGGGTCATCAGCCATACCATCTAAGACTAATTGAAGGAAGCCAATCATACCGTTGAGGGGAGTTCTGAGTTCGTGGGAAGTATTGGCGAGGAACTCACTTTTGAGGCGAGAAAGAGCCACAGCTTCGAGTCTGGCTTCTTCTAACTCCTGATAAAGAGTAGCATGGGCGATCACCGTTCCTACATGAGTAGCCAACTCCCGGACAAAATCTATTTCCGCCGCCGTCCACTGGCGAGTGCGATCGCATTGATGCAGGGAAATCAAAGAATTAGGTTGCTCTTGATAAGCAGTAGGAATCACCATCAACGAATGACGTTGATAGGGGTCATTTTCAGGGGCACTGCGCTCAATGATAATCGGTTCTAAAGTGGCTAAGGCTTGAGCCCAACCTAATTCCGAATCACTCCATAGATTTAAACCCAACATCATGGGGATATCTTCTTGGCGGTACTCAGCCACCACTTGGGTAGACTTATCAGAGGTGCTGCGATAGGGACAGATAATGCAGCGACTGACACCAAGAACCTGACCCAGACTGTTAACAGTTTGTTGCCAAATCTCTTTTAAATCCAGAGTGCGGCGAATTTTTTGAGTAATTTGGCCGAGAATAGTTTGATAAATTTGAGAAGTGGGGGGAACGCTACGGCAAAGGGTTCCGGCAATTTGAACCAGCATTTTTTGCTGGATATCAAAATTAGATGGTAAGGCGCGGTAGGCAATCAGTTCACTGTGATTAGGGCTGAGATTCAGTTGAGAATTTTCTAGTAATCGCCCCATCACCAGGACATGGGTAGCACTGCCGTTAGATTTTAATATGGGACTGACAATCAGTTCCAGGGGAAAATAGTATTCTTCATAACAAAATGGATAACTGAAACGCTCAGGTATTAAGCTGGCGATCACCCGGTCGATTCTTTCTTGATAGGGGGTCAGTACCAGAGGCTTAAATGTATCTGCCATATTAGTTCCTGTGATTTGGTCAACAGGAAGAGGATGGCGATCGCATTGTCGCCAAGAAAATAGTAGATACTCCCCCGATTGGTTCTGAATAAAAACTAGGTCGGCATCCAAACCGGGTAAAATATCCCCAAAGCCTGATAATGGTAGATCAGAATTGTTGTGCAACATTTAACCTTCCTAAAACGCTCAAAACTCAGCGCAATAGGGTAAGTACAGCATCACCAATAACGGTGAAGGCAGTTGCCTGCAAAGCTCTCAACATAATGTGGCGATCGCCAATTAAGGTTTAAATACAACCCTCCTGGCCCATTTTACTCGTATTCGGGTACAATGTCAACAGACACATTTAGCCCGGAGACATCTGGCGATCGCACCGTGGTTTACCAGGCTTTCCGCCCCCAACTCCAACTCAATGACCATCAAGCCACCTTGATGGTCAAACACGCCGGCTATGCTAGATTTTTGATCAAGCTCTCCCCACCTCGCCGCCGGCAGGTGGACCGAGTGCGTCGCTCTTTTTGTTCAATCATTCCACTCCCCCCGGGGTGGCACGGGAGGGTTACGTTGTAGACTCAAAGCCAAATCATCTTCTGGGCGTTCTCCCCGCAACCATTGTCGGAGAGCGGTTTCAATCACCTTACTTGGATCATTAGTCAAGTGCTTGACCTGATCCAATAATTCAGAATCAATATGGATAGAAACCTCTACTTTGCTTGGTACACTAGAGGTCGAAGAAGTATTTAGATTCATGGCGCAAACATCCTAATTCAGAAAACCCAATACCTCCGAGATTAGTCCCGGAGGCTCAACTCAAGACCGAGTATGATTTGGGGGCTTTATTCTATTGTACGATCTCAATCTCACCTGTTGCCCATCCGGTTAAGGGCGGGGAAAATTTGAAGCCGGAGTAAAACCAGTTTGAGGTTTACCCACAGAGGCACGACTCATAAAGTCCCGCCATACCGGAGCCGCCACAGTTCCCCCAGTTACTCCCCTAGCCAATCGAGTGAAGTCATCATTACCAACCCAAACCGCCGTCGATAAATGGGGAGTATAACCCACAAACCAGACATCGCGTTCGGAGGATGTAGTCCCAGTTTTGCCCGCTGCTGGTCGTCCTAGTCGGGCGCTGGTGGCAGTACCACTGGTAATTACCCCTTGCAGTACATCATTTAGGGAGGCTACCGCCCACTGATTCAGAACTAAGCGAGGTGATGGGGTATTGTCAAGCAAGACATTTCCCTGGCTATCAGTGACTTGTACAATGAAAGTCGGGTCAGAATGCCAACCGTCATTAGCAAAAGTAGCAAAAGATGCAGCCATTTCCATCGGTGTGAGATCCACAGATCCGAGTGGTAAGGAAATTACCGGCTCCATAGGGCTAGTAATTCCCAGGAGGCGACAAATCTCGATTACCTGATTGAGTCCCACAGATTGACCCAGCTTGACCGCCGGAATATTCAGGGAAGTCTCTAAGGCTGAACGAATGGTCACAGCGCCCGAGAAGCCGCCGCCATAGTTTCGGGGTGAATAAAACCCAGAGCCGTCGCGATAGCTAACAGGGGTATCTTGAACAATGGTACTAGGAGCATATCTACCTGTAGCGAAGGCGGCATAGTAAACAAACGGCTTAAAGGCTGATCCAGGTTGCCGTTGAGCCTGAATAGCTCGGTTGAACTGGCTTTTATTATAATCAGACCCTCCCACCATAGCTTTGACAAAATGGGTAGTGGGATCTACGGCGGCTAATGCGATTTGACCGTTATTGCGATCGCGATATACTCCTCGATAATAAAGGCGATCGTGCCATTCCCTCACCGTTCTTTCTGCCATGCGCTGGAAATTCAAATCAATGGTCGTTTGAACCCGCATTCCCCCTTTCAGCACCGCATCACGACCAAACTCCCTAGTTAACTCCTGAACCACCGCTTCCGTCACGTATGGTAATTCACTGGTTCTAAAGGAGGTGATCCTACCCACTAATAGGGGTTCTTTTCGCGCCTCAGCCGCCTCTTCTGGAGTAATCCAATTTAGCTCTACCATGCGGTTAAGCACTTGAGCCTGTCGTTGTTTAGCTAGTTGATAATTTGCAAAGGGGCTATAGTCTTCTGGTGCCGAAATTAAACCAGCAATCATCGCCGCTTCAGATAATTTCAGCTCTGATGCCGGTTTGTTAAAATAGCTTTGGGAGGCTGTTTCAATCCCATACAGGTTATGACCCCAGTAAACCTGATTTAGGTATAATTCTAGGATTTCGTCTTTGTCTAAAATTTGTTCGAGGCGAATTGCCATTACCGCCTCAGCGGCTTTTCGGCTAATGGTTCTACTGGGGGATAAAAACAGGTTTTTCACCAACTGCATGGTTATGGTCGAACCACCCTCTACCGTTTTCCCCCTTTCCAGGTTAGCAAGCATAGCTCGCACTATCCCCGTGGGATATATCCCCCGATGATCATAAAAATGGCTATCTTCAATAGCTAATACCGCCCGTTTTGCATGGGGGGATATTTCATCAAGAGAAACTACTTCTCGGTTGGCTTCGTCGTGAAGGCTGGCTAAGTGTCTACCCTCAATATCGTAGATGTGGGTGGTTTCGGTGGGAATATAGTTTTGTAATACCCTTACGTCTGGTAAGTTACGGAAACTAACGGCTAGACCCACCAGCCCTCCTGCCACCACGGAACTGGCTAACATGGTTGTACCCAATATGGTTCCGGCGGTAACTTTGCTTACTGACTGGATGAAGTCAAATAAGCCTGACGGTGGCGACTCAAGCCTTTGTCTACCTCGGACTGTTACGTTTGTTAATGACACGCTGATTCCACTCCTTCCAGAAAACAAAGCTACAGGGTTTTAAACTTGATAATTAGCTTAGACCAGTTTTTCTCCTGTTAGCTAGTAGGGGTCGAGAGAGATGTCGCCATCTCCCCCTCCCATACAAAACCGTGCTTGCGAGTTTCCCAGCACACGGATCCTAATCTGATTGTTCCATTGTTAAGGATACAGCATTGGCGTTATCTATTGCCGTTTTATCATCGCGGGTGTGGCGATGTAATAGTTGAAGATTTTTGTATTCATCCTTTCCGCCTAGGCTTCGAGGTACAATGTGGTCTACTTCAATTAAATCCAATGGTGCGAAATACTGTCCACACCAGGTACATCTACCTTTTTGCTTCTTGAGTAGTTTTGCTACCCTATTTGGCGTTCCAATTGCTTGTCCTTTCCTGGTTGCCCAGTAAGTCCAGTTTCCGTCGTATGGTGTTGCGTCAGGGCGTATTATGGTATGTCTGACAATTGGGGTCCATTTATGTTGCCATAATGTGAGTCCATCCTTGGTCTGGAATAACCAGGATTCATGTCTTTCTTTAGAAGGGGTCGAGAATGGAGTCACCTCCCTCCATCCCCTCCCATTCAAAACCGTACTTGAGACTTTCACCTCATACGGCTCCTAGTTTAACCGTCTCCTTGTTAAGAGTACAGCATTATCTCTTCATCAAGAGCTGTTTTATCA
>NZ_JARPLC010000117.1:0-15038 GCF_032350395.1 Limnospira sp. PMC 289.06 | reverse complement strand
TCGGAAACCTCAGATTCGGGAGACGTAAATAATGCGATCGCCTCTACTCACGATTCACCCTCAATTCAACGAATCTCGGAAACCTCAGATTCGGGAGACGTAAATAATGCGATCGCCTCTACTCACGATTCCCCCTCAATTCAACGACTCTCGGAAACCTCAGATTCGGGAGATGTAAATAATGCGATCGCCTCTACTTACGATTCCCCCTCAATTCAACGAATCTCGGAAACTTCCGATTCGGGAGATGTAAATAATGCGATCGCCTCTGATGATTCCCCCTCAATTCAACGACTTTCCGAAACTTCGGATTCATCTCCCATTCAGAGACCATCGGAAACCTCGGATTCGGGAGATGTAAATGATGGGATATCTGAAAATGATTCATCATCTATTCAACGAGAAGCTGAATTATTATCAAGTATTTCTACTAGAAATATAACGGTTAAAGAAATGCTTTTAAATGGCAATATTCCCGAAATTCAAAGATTTTTTAAAAATAAATTTATAACAAAAAATAATGAGGCTTCAAATCATCAAAATTTTAATAAAAATAACCCCAAAAATAGTGATTTTAACGAGAAAAATTTAGTCTCTCACAATCCATACAATATTCACAACATAAATAATCAAAAAAATTCCAGGTTAAATCAATTCAAAAATAACCAAAATACAAATGTTAGTTTCCCGCAAAATCCATATATTCCAGATAGTCTTCAGGTAAGTTCCAAGGGTAATATTTTGTCTTCTCAATTTTACAATAAACCATCTAATATCAAAGAAATTATGCAAAAAACTATTCAAGATAGAGCCAGATTAAAGCAGACAATTTCATCCCAAAAGTCTCAGCAAGTCGAATCATTAAGGGAGCAAGATATTTATGAATTAGAGGAAAATATAAAAGCCAAAGCCACAACTGATGATGACCATAATCAACCAGAATCTAAATCAGAAGAAGAAGTTGTAACATCTGAACAACTAGAAGCACTAGCTATAGAAATATATAGATTTATTTGTCAGCGATTTCAAGTGGAAAGAGAGCGTTATGGTTCCCATAGGTCTTCTGGACGTTTTCCGTGGTAATTCAAGATATTTAAGGATTGATGAAAATATAAAGAAAAGTTAAATTTTTATGTAATTAATCAATAATAGTGGTATAGTGGAATTATTTATCATAAAAAATATACCTAATTACAGGCATAAAGACTGATGATAAATCATCTTGATTATCGTGGAATTAGAAAAGGGGTGAATTATGACACAAGGGAATTCATGGCTCAGTAATTTGGCTAAGGATGTCGCGACAAGTACAGCCGATATTGCTTTGCTTAAAGGAGCAGCTATATATGACAAAACTCGAGATCAGCAGTATTTATCCTTAGAGCGAAAAAAAGAGGATGCAGCCAGTTCTCTTTATCAAAGGTCTGAGTTCAAAAGTGGGAAACTGGTCAAAGCTGCTCTGATTCCGAGAAGTGGAGAAGGCGCTAATATTATCCGGTTTCAATTTAACCCTACAGACTTGCAGTTAAGTAGGTCTGTTTCGATTGAAGATATCAAGGGAGCGCGGACAAGTAGAGGTTTACCGAAGGTGAACTTTGGTTTTGTAGAACCCTACCAATTGACGTTAACTGATCTGGTGTTCGATACCTATGAAACTGGTGAAAATGTATTGAATCAAATCAAGCCTATTCTGGATGCTGTAGACTTTAGTTCCTTTAAAGATCCATTTGCGAAAGAACAAGGTTACAGTGAAAGATTGGTCAAAGCTAGTGTTACTAATACTGTAATTCAATCGGCTGTATCTAGCCTGTCTAGTAACTTGTTAGGGGTGAATGCGAATGCCATGGAATTGGCGGAATATGGTGGGGGAGATATTGCAACACAAGCCCTAGAGCTGCGACGACCCCCGGTTTATTACTTAATTTGGGGGGATAAAAATTATATGCGTTGTATGGTGGAAAGTTTAGATTATAAATTGACGATGTTTAAACCAGATGGTACACCAGTACGCGCCCGAGTGACGATTAAGCTGAAAGAAGTGGATCTGGGGGTTGCCGATCGCAGTTTTAGTGAGCGTCGTAAAATTATCAGTAAATAATAACATATCATTGTAGTCATGGCAAGCGATCGCAGTCTGTATGTTTCCAGTCCTCTGTTGCAAATTGAAGGAGCTGACCAATTATCCCTGTCGGCTTTAATGAATGATTTGCTGCAAATTTCGGTAGAAGAGAGTTTGCACCTACCGGGGATGTTCACACTGGCTATAAATAATCCCTACGTTCCGGTAGACGACGAAAGCCAAACATGGCAACACGATCCCCTACTACAAATTGGCAAAAAAGTCAAGATTGGTTTTCAAGGTAGCACAACGGAATCTCCAGAATTCAACCAAGACCAAAAAGACTACATTATCGAAGGAGAAATTACGGCGATTGAAACACACTTTACCAGCGACACCCAAGCACCGATTATAGTTCGGGGTTATGACATTTCCCACCGTCTGCACCGAGGGCGCTATAACCGTTCTTTCCAGGATTATACCGATAGCGATATAGTTGCGAAAATCGCGAGAGAAGTAGGAATTGAGCGAGGGAGAATCGACCCGAGCGGAGAAAGACAAGCCTATGTCTTTCAGGAAAACCAGACCAATATGGAATTCCTGCGGGACAGAGCAGCTAGAATTGGATTTGAATTATTCGTTCAAGATGGGAAACTATTTTTCCGTCGCCCCCAGGGAGGGGATATTTTGAGATTGAAATGGCTAAAAGACTTTGAAAGTTTTCGAGTCCAAGTCACCAGTGCGGAACAGGTTGACTCAGTGGAAGTGCGAAGCTGGGATTATACTAGAAAACAGCCTATTGTGTCGGTAGCCGATCGCTCGGAAAAAATCACTCAAATCGAGGGTAATTCCCAGGAGGGGCACTCGAGTCAGTTTCAAGGGAGGTCATCAGGTGGCGATCGCTTAACCACGGGACTTTTTGGGAGCAACTTCCCGCCGCCGAAAATGATTGTTGTAGATCGGCCTGTTTCCAGCCCCAAAGCGGCGGACTTGATGGCTCAGGCTCTCTATAATGAACTCGAGGGAGAATTTGTGCAAGCGGACTCCCATGCTCCGGGAAACCCGAATATTCGGGTAGGGAAAGTGGTGGAATTAACGGGGATGGGGCGTTATAGCGGTAAATATTACATTACCGAAACGCGCCACCTGTATCAAGAAGGGAGATACAGCACAGAATTTAGTGTTAGGGGGTTACGGGGCGGTTCAATTTTGACAACTCTTTCTCCCAAAATAGGTTTGAAACCGGGGCAAACCCATCTAGTGGGTATTGTTACTCATAACTATGACCCAGAGGGTCTTGGGCGTGTGCGAGTGAAATTTCCGACGCTGACCCCTGAAGGGGACGGGAGCGCCCACGCCAGCGCCTGGGCTAGGGTTGTGGGTATTGGGGCTGGACCTAACCGAGGCTTTTACTGTCTCCCAGAAATTAATGATGAGGTGCTAGTGGCTTTTGAACATGGAGATATCCACCGTCCCTATGTTATTGGTGGGGTATGGAATGGCCAGGATAGTCCCCCAGAGCCTGTTGAGGAGACTATTTCTAATCGGGGGAAAGTGCGCCTGCGAAGTTTCACTACCCGCAGCGGCCATAAAATCCAGTTTGTGGAGGAGGATCTCAGTCGCACTAGCCAGGATGGGGTTTATATTCAAACCAGTGGCGGTCATCAAATTAGGCTTAATGATAGCGATCGCACTATAGAGATAGTGACATCTGGCCATCAGCGCATCCGCATTGATGATCGTACCCGCAAAATTGACATTCAAACTGCTAATGTCAACGTGACGGGAGCTGTAACGGCTGCGGCTTTAATGGTCGGCGGGACGGGGGGGATGAATGTGGCGGATGCGATCGCTAATTTGGCGGCGCAGCAACAACAGCAACAACAGCAATTTCAGGATTATGTTAGAACCCAAGAGGCGATCGACCGCCGCCAAAACCAAACCACCGCCGCTCTCAATAACCAACTTCAGCAACAGCAGCAGAACTTCGAGAACTTCCTCAACCAACAAAACCAGCTAGACGAACAGCAAAACCTAGCTACAGAGGAACAGAAACGACAAGTACAGGAGGCGCAAGCACAGGCTAGGAATATGAGGTTTTGATATAGCAATTAGCGATCGCATATTCACCAGGGAACACCTTAACCAAACCCCGATAACCAAGCCCCGATAACCAAGCCCCGATTATCATCTTTTTTCAAAACAGCAGCCCATATTCCTCGACAGGGGTTGACAGAGGCGGCGATTTCCTGCTATTATCTTGACATAAAAATTATGATTGTTTGGGATAAACAATATTTTTTGGGCACATATTCCGATTATATTATTAATATAACCCAAGTCAATAAAAAAAGCTACCCACATCCCCCAAAACGGAAAAATTTTAACATTTATTAATTTTTTGCAACAAAAATTAACAAAGCCTGATCATTAGGTAAATAGGTTAGTTGACTGAGTGAGGTTAGGATGGCAAAATCAAATTTGCGCCCCCACATAAAATTAAATGCTAACCAGCCCACAAAACCCCTTAGTTAAGCAGATTCGGCAGTTACATACAGCGAAAGGAAGACGAGAGGAGGGACTATTTATCTTAGAAGGAACCCACCTAGTAGAAGCAGCTTGTGCTGTGAATTGGGATATCATGGCGGTTTGCTGTACTCCCCAATGGGAGGAACGTCACCGAGACCTGTGGGAATTGGCGGTAAAAAGGGCCGATCGCACTGAACAGGTAAGCGATCGCCTGATAGCGGCTATGACGACCACAGTTAACCCTGATGGAGTAGTAGCGATCGCCCGCCGCCGAGACCAAACCCCAGTTCCCATCACCAGTTTAGGGCTAGTCCTAGAAACGGTGCAAGATCCTGGCAACCTAGGAACAATGATCCGTACAGCCACAGCGGCGGGAGTTGAGGGATTATGGTTAAGTAGTGATAGCGTTGATCCAACCCATCCCAAAGTCCTCCGTGCTTCTGCTGGTGCTTGGTTTGAGGTTCCCATAGCGGTGCATTCAGACCTAATCACCCAACTAAGTGATATTCAGAAACAGGGTATACAAATTGTGGCTACCCGCGCGGACGCTTCCCTAAGTTACTGGGAAATTGACTTGCGCCCACCGACAGCGATCGTCTTAGGAAATGAGGGTTCTGGCTTATCCCCAGATTTAACCAGCCTAGCGGACTATCATATTAGAGTCCCTCTGTTGGGGAATGTTGAATCTCTGAATGTGGCTATTTGTGCAGCGTTGATATTATATGAAGCGCAGCGTCAACGACTGGACAGTTAACCGCCGTGGCGGTTAATCATCCTCAGAAGGATCTGATTGTGTTTCCCTGAGAGTATCTGGACTAGAGGGGTGTTCCCGTTGGCTTTCCAAAAACTGCTCAATATCCGAAATAGCCTCCTCAAGTTCTGACAGACTAATAGGACTCGAAGGGTAATTATCTCTCCGGGGTTCCACGGGGGAATGATCCAGAGAGGGGGCTTCCTCCGATGACTCATTTTCTTGTTGGAATGCCTCAAGTAACTCCTGTTGAAAGGATTTAACGAACTCTTCGGCAGCATGACGACGCATATCGCGCTGGTGTTTATCCGTCATGATCAACTCCTATTAGGGGTAGAGATAGGTTTTCGCAGCCTACCCCTGCCATTCAAAAAGCTGCAATCCCACAGCATCCCCACACTATACCGCAAAACTGACTAATAGCGCTAGGTTATCGCCATCACATCAACAACAACCCAAAAGCTATCGGTTTCCCCTGTCAGGTCGGTTGAAGTCGGTTAGCTTTCGGGAAAACCAGCCCCGGAATGTCCTGTGACGCACACAGATTGGCTATTCTCTAAAGGTGACTATAACTTTGATGAGCTATGAAATTTAGTGATGTCCTACAGCAATTAAAAGATGGAGTAGTTAGCCACAGTCTCGAAGATCGCGATCGCATAGATCCGGTTATTCATGGTGTAGCAGCCATTGATGAGGCTCAGGCTGGTACTCTCAGTTATATCGAAGGACAAAAGTTTGCTGCTTATTTGGCTACTACCCAAGCTGATGCGGTAATTTTGCCTGTTGATGAGGCTTTACAAGCCCAAGCGATCGCACAAGGACTAGCTTGGATGTCCACAGAATCCCCACGGTTGCTATTTGCGAGGGCGATCGCCTTATTTTATCAACCCTATCATCCTCGGCCGGAAATTCACCCCACAGCAACCATTGCACCTGATGTTAAACTGGGTTCCCGGGTGCATATTGGCCCCCATGTAGTGATTCGGTCTGGGGCAAAAATTGGCGATGATGTCTGTATTCATCCCAATGTGGTGATTTATCCTCAAGTGAAAATTGGCGATCGCACAATACTTCATGCTAACTGTACTATCCACGAACGTACTGAGATTGGGGCAGATTGCACTATTCATAGTGGCGCAGTCATTGGCGCTGAAGGCTTTGGCTTTGTCCCTACCCCAGAAGGTTGGTTACAGATGCAACAATCAGGAATTACGGTACTTGAAGATGGGGTGAGTGTCGGGTGTAACAGCACCATAGATCGTCCAGCGGTGGGAGAAACTCGCATCGGTAGCCAGACCAAATTAGATAATTTAGTCCATATTGGTCATGGCTGTAAAATTGGTTGTGGCTGTGCTTTCGCCGCCCAGGTGGGGTTAGCAGGTGGTGTCACTGTTGGCGATCGGGTGATTCTCGCTGGTCAGGTGGGAATTGCTAATCAAGCTAAAATTGGTAAAGGTGCGATCGCCACCGCCCAAGCTGGTATTCACAGTGATGTTAAACCAGGCGCTGTGGTTTCAGACTCCCCAGCCATTGACAATAAACTTTATCTGAAAAATTCCGCCATTCGTAAACGACTCCCCGAAATTTATCAAACCCTGAAACACATTCAGCGTCACCTCGGCTTGCATCAATAACATAGAGAGTATTATCACCTATTTACTCTCCGGGTAGGAAGTTCAGTATAGTTTGATCGGGCTGCTATACTGTTTCCCCTCCCTCATCTCCCTGGCGCGGATATGCTAATTTGTAACAGGCTTTTTTAGAACTTGGATAAGTGTAACAGGCTTTTTTAGAACTTGGATAAGTGTAACAGGCTTTTTTAGAACTTGGATTAGACCATAATTACAGAAAATTGTCTAACTGTGGCTATAGCTGGAATTTATCTTAAATAGCCCAAATTTGATGATTTACATATCAAAAATGATTTATATTGGATTGTATATATCGAAAGAGGATACTAGATACCGATACTCAAACTGTATTTGTCAAAATGATTGTTTTAAGGATATTATGGTTTTTGATGCGGTCAAAAACTGCATCAGCGATCCTTACTTAACTCTGAATCACTAAAAAATCCCGATCATGTTACCATTACCTGACTAAGGAAATGGTTGACTCAACTTGAGAAGGTTTACTGGTTCATAGATAATTAAGGAATGCTACAGAGTAAGTTTATTAATACTTCCCAGTTAGAAAAGGTATTTTCGCAATGTCACAAGCAGCAACAACTCCGTTAGTAGGAAAGGATTTGCTTCAAAAAGTCAAAGAACTTTCTGATACTACCCGGCGAGAAACCGCCAGACTGTGCGGTTATTACACGATAAAAGATGGTCAAGTCAGGGTGAATCTGACTGATTTTTACGATGCTTTACTGAAAGCGAGGGGGATTCCCTTTAATTCGGAGACTCCCAAGGACGGTAGGGGTCGGGATGCTACCTATACGGTCAGTGTTCACAAAAATGGTCAAATTGTGATCGGCTCGACTTATACTAAGGAAATGGGATTGCAATCGGGTGATCAGTTTGATATTAAACTAGGATATAAACACATTCATCTGATTCAGGTGGAAGAAAACGGTAAAGTGGTTAATTTTGCTGAATTAGAGGAAGAATAGTAATAATGAGAGATCCCACCTGATAGTTAGTGGGACTCTTATTGATACCCGTTTGGGGATAAATATATGATGATGAGCGATTCGACAATTGCATTAAACCCATTCACCCCGGTTTATGGTCCGGTGTCTTCCTGGCGTTATGGACGATCGCTAGGAATTGACCCAATTGGGGTGGTTTCGACCTGTTCATTTAACTGCGTTTACTGTCAGCTTGGGGAAATTGAACAGAAAACGAGCGATCGCCAAGTTTATGTACCTACAGCGGAGATTTTGACCAGCCTAGAAAATTTTGCCCCCAGGTCGGTAGATGTGATTACCCTCAGTGGTAGTGGTGAACCGACATTGGCGGCGAATTTGGGAGAAATTTTAACGGGAATTAAGAGGTTGAGCGATCGCCCTACTCTAGTTCTGACTAATGGTACTACGTTAAATGACCCCCAGGTGCGATCGGATTTGGCGATCGCAGATAAGGTATCCATCAAACTAGATGGGGTATCATCAGACCAACTAAGACGGGTGAACCGACCTGTCCCCGGTATAGACTTCAACGAGATCATGGCAGGACTTTTGGAGTTTCGCCAGGACTATCAGGGGGAAATAGGGATTCAAACGATGCTGCTTTGTCCTTGGGACGAGTCCACCAGGAGAGAGTATATTAGTTTAATGGCTGCTGTTGCACCTAGGGAAATCCAATTAAACACCCCTAAGCGTCCCAAACCAGTACAACGACAATTCGATGGTCGTGAAAACCATACATCAAGGGCCAATCGTCCTTATCAAGTGCGATCGCTGCGCTGCGTAGATCCCGAAATTCTGCACGAGTTCGCCCAAGAAATTCAGCAAAAAACGGGTATTATGGTAAGAACCGCGCCAATTCCTGCCACAGTTTAACTGGATAATTGTCGCTAATTGGCGGGTGTGTCAGAATAGATATAAACTGCATACAGCCGGAACTATGACATCATACGCAACCTCGACCGCCAGATCTGAAATGAGCGAACTCCGGCGACTGAAAAGTTTGCTACCCCCTGAATTGCAGAGTTGGGTAACTGTGGAGAAAACCATTGAGGTTAACCCACTATTGATTCGCTCAGAAGAAATTGGCAAAGATCAAGTAGAGATTCAAATTGATTTAGTTCGCTGGGAACAACTAGCCCTAGACCAGCGCAACCTGTTGTTTTGGCACGAAGTCGCCCGCATTCAAAATGATACTATCCCCAGAGATGGCTGGGAAATGGCAGCCCTAGCTATTGGTTTAGGGGGTGCGGTAGGAGAACTGTGGGTACAGGATGGACTGCTGTTATTACTGGCTCTGGCTCTGTGTGGAGTTTCTGGCTATCGGTTGTATCAGAAAAATAATGGGGAGCGAACCCTGGTGGAAGCGATCGAAGCTGATGAAAAGGCGATCGCGATCGCATCTCGTTTTGGTTATACACTCCCCAACGCCTACAAGAGCCTTGGTAGTGCCTTAAAGACGTTAATTGAACAAACACCCAAAAAGCGACAAAGAGCCCGTTACGAAGCACGTTTACAGGCTCTCAAGCGCAGTGCGGCTAAAGCTAAAGCCAGGGTGAAAGGTAGTAGTCCAGATTCCTCATCCTCCAGTTCCGAGAGCATTTACGGATAATGGATAATCATGTAGGGGTGGGTTCCAATGTTCAGCCTATCTGGGGGCGAGAAGATTGACGGGCCCGCCCTCTGTCTTGGCTCTGTGGGTTCCACGGCGGCGACTATCTGGGGGCGAGAAGATTGACGGGCCCGCCGTTTGGGGTGACGCAAGAGATCCGGCTGGGATAAGTAGATATACTGCGTGAAGCGGACTTGATATGATGCGAATATGTTAGAACCGAGTTTTTCAGTAAACTATGCCCTATCCGGTCCCACCTCCTGAACCACCAGCGATTATCGAAACCCTTGTTAACCCAAGCCCGAATCAACCCCCGTCATATCAGAGTTGGAATCAATCGGAGTCTGGTTCAAACGGATATATACAGCATAATCAAACAATCTCCTACGTTCTACCATCAAGCCGAAGCTCGGAAATTCACCGGGAATCATCAGCAGCGCTTCTGGGTGAGCCGATGACCCGTAACTGGTCAGATATTTACGGGAAAACGCAATTGTATCTAATTCCCAGAAACGAGGTTTCTAGGGATATTTTTGAGTATTCACCCACAACTCCCATAGAAAGGGGGTTTCTTGGTGAAGAATTTTCCCAAAATGCGATCGCCTCCTCATCGAGTTACGGGATTAATAGCAGCCAAAAATTTACACCTTTCGATCGCCATCGTCCCCTATACCTAGCCCAAACAGAACCTACCGGGTCAGATAACATTCCTATACCAGTAATTCCGCCGACAGACTTAGTGGAAGTCACAGCCGCCGAACAGGAATTTGACCAACAGCGACAAATCATCACGGCTAGAGGGAATGTCAGAATCAGATTTAGAGAAACCCTAATCGAAGCGGAGCAAGCCCAAGTCAACCTGAACACCCGTCAAACCGCCGCCAGGGGAAATGTCGCCCTACAAAGGGGGGAACAACTGGTTCAGGGGAGCCAGATGGAATATAACTTTGTGCGTAGTACGGGAGTTATCTACGAAGCGAGAGGGGTGGTTGTGACCCAATCGACTGCTTCTGACTTTGACATAGAACAACCAACCAACCTCACCCCTGCGCCGATTTTTTCGGGGTCTCTGTCAGATACCCTGACGGAAGCGCAACCGGTGACGGAAGTTACCACTACCGGAGAGACTCAAATCCAGGTAACTGGTGCTGGTTTCCCACAAGTTGGGGGGACTGTAAATCGTTTAAGGTTTGAAGCTGAACGGATCGATATTCAACCTAACGGAGAATGGGAGGCTACTAATATCCGCATTACTAATGACCCTTTTTCGCCTCCCGAATTGGAACTGAGGGCGGATAATGCTCAATTAAGGCGGATCTCTCCCCTACAAGATGAATTGCTGACGAGTCGATCGCGTTTAGTGTTCGACCAACGCTTCTCGATACCGCTATTTCGCGATCGCACTATTATTGACCGTCGCCAAAGGGAACCGAGTCCCCTAGAATTTGGCTATGACCTGAGAGACCTCGATGGTTATTTTGTCCAGTGGAACCTAACGCCGATTGAATTAGGACCGTTAGAATTAAAAGTGGCTCCCCAGGTGTTAGTACAGCGGGCTATTTCGGAAAGTTTATCGCCACTTGACCCTCGATTTTATGGCTTAAACACCCGTTTATCTGGTCGCATTACCCCGACTACTTCTATAGAGGGACAGTTAAAAATTAGTAACTTTGAAGACTTCCCCAACCTAGGGGAAAACGCTTATAGGGCGAGATTAAGGGTTCGCCAATCATTAGAAGATTACACGCTCACGGGGGAATATAGCTATCGGGAACGGATATTTAACGGAACTCTGGGGTCACAAACTGTCCACCGTAGTTTTGGGGCGGTTCTGACGGTACCTAATATCTTGATCGGACCATCAGGAGGATATGTTAATTTTCAAACAGGCTACCAAGCCATAGAAGCGAATACCGATCGCTTTGACCTTCTGGAGGCGGAACGCGAAAACGATCGCATCAGTCGCCAACGCTTTCAAACTGTTGGGACTCTGATCTATCCAATTCCCCTGTGGAATGGTTCCGCTCTCCCTGCTACGGCTTCGGAGGGACTGAGATACACTCCCAGACCTGTTATCCCGTTTGTGCGTCTGGTGGGAATTGCTAGAGGTTCGGCTAGTTTGTATTCTGAGGATGAATCCCAATTCTATCTTAGTAGTAGTGTGGGCATCCAAGGACAGCTAGGGCATTTTTCCCGCAGTTATCTGGACTATACGGGTTTCAGTTTATTCTATACTCAAGTGGCGATCGATGGTGCATCTCCGTTTTTATTCGATCGCATGGTAGACCAAAGAATCCTGACTTTGGGATTAGTTCAGCAAATTTATGGGGGGTTAAGGGGTGGTGTAGAATCAGCCATTAATTTAGATAGCGGTTTAGCGTTAAATAATGAATTTACTTTAGAATACAGTCGGCGCACCTATGGTGTCATCCTCAGAATTAATCCTGTCCAAAGACTGGGAAGTTTCAGTCTTAGGATTAGTGATTTTAACTGGACTGGGGACTCACCCCCTTTTGATGATTAGCCCTATGAGCCTATCACCCGCAGAACAAGCCCAAGTCCTGCTTAATCATTACAGTTTTGACCTAGATGGAAATTCCGCAAATCAAATTATTAGCAAGTGGTCGGAAATATATGATGTGAATTGGCTGCATCTTGCTGTGATTGAAGCCCTCTATTTGGGGCGTTATAAATCTATTTCTGTTCAGCAAATACTAGAAATGTGGAAACGTCGCAATCAGCCCATTTATCACTTTAACTCGGAGTTTGAGCGGTTAATTTGTAATAAGTTACCTCATGCTTTTGAAGATTATAAAATTGTCCACAATAACACACCAGAAACCAATCAACAAAAGCCTGAGAATGAAATCCTAGACCATGAAATCCTAGACCATGAAGAAGCAGTTATTGAATCTCTGCCAATTAGCGAGAAAACCCCGACTTTGCCGCTTCACTACTCAGACTTTTGTGCCAAATTGCAAGCCATTGTGGAAAATAGTCAATAGACTATATGTAAAAGCAGAGACAAGGGGTGGCTTGTCTCTACGAGGGGGAGCAATTTAGCTGGGGTAACTATCAATTATCAATTGTCAATTGTCAATTATGATGTAGGGGCTGATTACCCCGGGAATATTAAACCGGTTATTGGGGGTGATTTTTTACGTTAAACCCATGCGAATTTCTGAGCAAAAAGAAGCCAAAGCCAATCCATTATTATAATTAACAATACTGGTTCGCAGGCGTAGATTAGGAATCAAATACCAGATCCTCTCCTCGGCTTTAAACTGATCAGACTCGATCGACAAGGTCAAAACATCATCCTTACCCATGAGATAACGACCGATTAAGGATTGATTCTGGCCATGGGCTTGTTGCTGCTGCAAAAGTTTTCCTTGTAGGGGAGTTGAGCGATCGCATATTGTAACTAAAACGGCTGAACCTCGTTGCTGATCAGGATTTGATTCTATAGTGCCTTCCCAAGTTAACTGTAAACCCTTAGCTACCAATCCGGCATCAACCCCGTGGCTGGAGCAGATGTCTGTAACTATAGCATGATCAGGGGCAAGGGCTTCCATGACCAAATTAGATTTACCAGCCTCGAGGTTACCGGAAGTCAAATTGTGTACAGTCCGCTGAGAAAACCACTTTCCCGCACTCAACTCAAAAAATTCGACAATATCCATGATTTTCGTGCATTGTAATTAACCAACAAATAGCTTAAACACTTTGGTTATTCAACACAACTACTAAAAAGGGAGACCGGATAACTGATAAACTGTGGATTGGTTCAATAGCCAAGGAGAACACTGGAAGTGGCAATCGAAATCGGTCAACGAGTAAAGGTCCGGCGCATCAGAGATCGCATACCGGGAAATATCGTTAATCAACTCAAGCAAAATCCATTTGGAACTGTCAAAGGCTTTAAAATGGTCGATGGCAGTGGCATTGGTTTTGTCGTCCAATTTGACAATAGCCTATCGACTTGGTTTTTTGAAGATGAGCTAGAATAATGGGCGCTTGACAATGGATTATCGGCGATCAGCAGCTCAGGTGCGGTTCCTGGGATAGGATAAATAACTGATCTATTGAACGATCGCGTCAGGCTTAGGTAGCATATATCGCCTCTCATGGGGGGGTGAGGTGAACCTAGACTGCGCGATCGCCAACCATATAGGAAATCATTGATGGCTGTGATTCTGACATTTTTGGGTAAGGGTGGTACAGGTAGAAGTACAATTGCGATCGCTGCGGCGAAGGGACTCGCCGCCGAAGGTAAAAGGGTTTTACTGGCTACCTCGGACAGCGGGCCAGCACCAGGACTGCTACTGGGAACGAAGTTGACTACGTTACCCACCCCTGTAGAAACCAACCTCAAAGCAGTACAATTCCAGTGCGCTGCTTTACTAGAAAGCAGTTGGGAACAAGTCAAGACCATAGAGGCGCAATACCTACGCACTCCTTTTTTTAAGAATGTCTACGGTCAGGAATTGGGGGTATTACCAGGAATGGATAGCGCCCTAGCCCTCAATGCTCTGAGAGAATATGACAATAGTGGCGATTATGATGCGATCGTCTATGATGGCAATAATAGCCAGGAAACATTAAGGATGCTGGGAATGCCAGAAATTCTCAGTTGGTACATCCGAAGATTTCGGCAGGTATTTCTGGACTCGGACTTAGGAAAAGCACTATCTCCATTTGTGCAACCCATTGCTAGTACGGTGTTAAGTGTTGATATCTCTGGGGATACCTTCGCCGGACCTACTAAAGAAATGAGCAATGTTCTGGAACAGGGAAAATCCGCAGTATCAGACCCTAACCGAGTTAGTGCTTATCTGGTGACTACGGAAGATGAAGTGGCGCAGGCTACGGCTAGTTACCTATGGGGAAGCGCTCAACAGGTAGGCTTAACTGTGGGTGGTATTCTCCTCAACCGGAGCCAACAAACCAGCTATTTGGCTGACAGCTTCGCCCCCCTGACGGTTACAGCCATTCCAGAAGCTGCTTCCAACTGGGAAACTTTAATCAAAGCCCTACCGGACTTTAGCGGGGCAACCAGCGCCCCGCGTTCCATCTCTATTGATGTCGCGCGCCGTCATGTCACCCTATTTTTACCAGGATTTGATAAAAAACAGATCAAACTCACCCAATATGGTCCTGAACTGACTATTGAGGCTGGAGATCAACGCCGTAATATTTTGCTACCTCCTTCCCTGACTGGTCAACCTGTAACTGGGGCTAAATTTCAAAATGGCTATCTGATTGTTTCTCTTTGACCTCATGGTAGGGTGCGTCAGAAAAATTTCTAATAATTAATACCATAAAAATCTGACCTGACGCACCACAAATCATCCGAACTGATACATTTACGCGACATTTATCCGGCTATTGCCTGACAATGCGACGATAGCACTATTACCCGTTAAGGTAACAGAGGCGGTATCCCGCAAAGCTTTTA
>NZ_JARPLC010000116.1:0-15066 GCF_032350395.1 Limnospira sp. PMC 289.06 | reverse complement strand
ATTGCACTCATTTTGCACTAACTCCTAATAATGCGATCGCTTTTGAGTGCATTAGAGTAACGGTAGAATAGGGGTTATAGGCTTTATAGTGGGTTTCGTACCCGCAGTAAGATGTTGGGTTTCGTACCTACACCCAACCTACTCAGTAAGATGTTGGGTTTCGTACCTACACCCAACCTACTCAGTAAGATGTTGGGTTTCGTACCTACACCCAACCTACTGCTAAAAGGCAAATTTCTGAGTCCAGTAGTTGTTTAAATTAAAACTTCCAGTGTCATTGCTGAGGAAGTAGTGACCAACACCAATTTGGGTATAATTAGGATTGAGGATATTCTCGCGATGTCCTGGGCTATCCATCCACCCCTCAACCACAGATTCTGGTGTACGATGACCTGCGGCAATATTTTCTCCGACCCCAGATGTAAATCCTACGGCTCGGGCGCGGTCACTGGGGCTAGAACCATCAAGCCCAGTATGACTAAAGAAATCTTGCCACGCCATGTTGGTGCTATGGTTTCGTGCGGCTTGAGTTAATAGGCGGTTTAAGGATAAGGGCTGTAAACCCTCCTGGGCGCGTTCTTGGTTGACCAGTTGTAGGACTTGTTGCTCAAAGACTTGGTTAGGTCCATCATCAGGATTATTTGTGGTTGTGTTTTGAATGAATATTCTGCCACCGATAAAGTCATTGGTACTAATAGATGAAATGCTGACATTATTTAATGTGGCTAATACGCCGCCATTTTCGAGAATTTGGGTGGTGAAAGGGTCTAGGGCTTGAACGACTAATTGACGATCGCCATTAGAAACAATAATTTGATCAACTCCCGGCTGAAAGTCAGTAATTAGATCCCGGTCAGCAGTTGATGGAGCTAGGATAAATTGATTAGCGCCTCCCCCTCCTGTTAAGGTATCCAAGCCTTTATCGCCGGATATGAGACTATTTCCCGGACCTCCAATAATGACATCATTACCAGCGCCGCCATAAAGACTATCGTTTCCCGACCCTCCAATTAGGGTATCATTACCCAAATTACCGAATAGAATATTATTACCGCCACCTGCTTCTAATAAGTCATTATCCTTACCACCAAAAAGGGTATCATTGCCACCGCCGCCAATAATGGTGTCATTACCTTGGTTTCCGTAAAAAATGCGTCCGGTATTATCATTAACTGCATAATCATTTCCCGCCAACAGAGCGATCGCATCTGGAAAAGGTGAGGATCTGAAATAGGCGAGCTGTTCTGGGGGGAGTTCAGACATGATAATTCTGTCATTACCAGGAGTAGCTATACCCAAGTCTAATCCGTTTTCGGTGATGATGTCGAAAAGCATGATTCCATGTAGATGATGGTTGCCAATTTTGTCTATGGTAGACGATTTTTATGAAAGTGCCTAGGAGTTTACAAATAATTACATATAGTGATAATTCTTAGCATCATTTAATGTTAATTTCCCCATCAATATGCTAATAAATATTGTCTAAGTACCGGGCTTTTAGATATTTTGACAGCCAAACAATTTTGGATAAATAGATGGTAAAATCGCGGACAAATCCCTATTATATGGGGCTTGCAGCGATAGAAACCAAAGGCGATCGCAGATAGAAAGGCATCGCCCAGATTGTCAGAGGCCATTGAGGAATGTCAGTAATGGAATCAGAAGGCATGGGAGGGTTTCATAATTGTTGGCTAATCGACAACAACTCTGTTGTTAGTCTTTTTGGGAAAGCAGACACTGACAAAATCGAGAAGCACCGCGATTAAGGGCTTGTTCCGCCGCCGTGGTTAAAGTTTGAGTCTGTAAACCGATCGCCGGAGTGCTACTGGCAACCCCAAAACTGAGTAATCTTTGGGAATAAATCGACACTTGGCTAAGTTGTCCAATTTGTTCCTGGATAGTATCCACTAGGCGCACCGCCCATCGAGCATTGGTAGAAGGCAATAATACCGCAAATTCTGCCTGTTGATAACGAGCAACCAAACCGTGAGGGTGGGTGACAGTATGTTTAATGATTTTGGCAACATTACGCAAACATTGATCAGCGGCGTTGTCACCCTGTTGCTCTCGGTATTGTTCCCAATCTTCAACGCGCGATAAAATCAGAGATAGGGGCGCTTGTTCCTCCATCATTCGCTGCCATTGGCGACTGAGATAATCATTAAAACCATGACGGCTTACCAGTCCGGTGAGACTGTCGATGATGTCAAGTTGCTGGAGTTTGCGGTTAGACTCTTCTAGTTGGTGGTAGAGTTCGGCTTGATAAATGGCGATCGACAGTTGATTCGCAAAACCATGGATCAGTTTCAGGTCGGACTCTTGCCACTGATAACCGGGGTCAGTCATCACTAGGCTTAAACTTCCCCATAAACGACTGCGACTATACAGGGGAATTGGTAGCCACCCCCCTGGACAGCTTTGTAGGAAGTCTTGAATGGTGGCTTCATCTTGGGAATTGGGGACCTTCAGGGTTAGCGATCGCAACACTGACGGTAATTCCGACCCCACCTGTTTAGTGTAGGTTTTACCCGAATTAGATGGGATTTTAGCCAATATAGAATTAGTCGGTTGTCGATATTCAGCCCTATTTAACCATGATTTGCCTTGGGCAATAAACTGCACAATTTGCACCGACTCGACTTTAAAAATTTTCCCCAGTTCAGTCACTGCCATCTGAAAGATCCGCTCTAAATTCAGGGAATTTCGGATCACTTGGGTTAACCTTTCCATGGCTTCTTCCCGTTGTGATTGTTTCTTGATGGCATCTTCCATCACTTTTTGGGAACTGGTGTCAATGGCAATGCAGAGATTTCCTTCAAACTGGTTTTCTTCATCAAATAGGGGACGCACCGACAGTGTTACCCAAACCGATTTTCCTAAACGGTGTCGCAGACTCAGATTATATTTCTCTTCGCGATCGCCTGGGTGATTTTGGTGAGCGATCGCCGAAAATGCCGGGTGTCTCTCATCCATAAATTTCCACAGAGATTTACCAATCATCTCTTCCGGAGTATATCCCAGGATTTCTGCCATTTTCGGATTAACAAATGCCGTCTTCGTCTGGCGATCCAAAATCCAAATTCCCGCCGCCGTGGTCTGGAGGGTCCACCGAGATACTTGATCCCGACTCAGTTGCTCTGTGTTTATGGTGCTAACATCTACAGGTTCGGTCACAGTAGCCATTTGCCGACTTTGCTCAATTAGTGGCATTTCCTGATGACAGTTCATACAAAAGCCAATTTTCTTATGGGCGATAATATGAATGAGAAGCGGCTCAGAACAGCACGGACACAAATACTTATCCATCATTCTGGTTTACCTCAATTTTTATTAGCTTTTTGTTATTATTAAACGGTCTTTCTTTTAGGATAAGTTGGTTTTTCCGACTTTGTTCCTGAGCGATACAAATCTTGATATAACAGTAGATACAGCCCTGCTATGATGGGCTATTCCCTAGACGAAATATCTCCATCTTTAACTGGCTAATGGCCCACCGATCAGTTGCTCCCTTCAGGGACTCTACAAAACTACATAGCCATAACTACTCAAACTAATCCCGGCTTTACAGCCTGTTCAGAAATGATCTGATCACCTCTCAAAGTCCCTCTCCCTCTCTGGGATCCAGATTTAGGGTGAGGGCAATGTATTAAGCGACTGGTGAACAAGCTGTAGTTAAGTTTCCCTGATGTATTGAGGGATTTAGGGTGATGAGGGCAATGTATTAAGCGACTGGTGAACAAGCTGTAGTTAAGTTTCCCTGATGTATTTCGGCAAAAACTTTTGATTTTCCAAAGATTGATAAATTTTTGTTGATAACTTCTCTCAAAAACTTGACGACAGGATGCGGGTTAGAGTATCATCATATAAATCGCTTCCAAGGGCTTGCTGTGTCTATACGCCAAAAAAGCAGCTAAAACCATGATTATATCGCCCCTCATAAAATTATCCGAGTAAAATTTTAAAATCCCGATGCACGAGTTTTTGAGGAAAAAGCGATCGCCCCAAATCCGCCTCTTGACAAAAACGACATTTTGTGAATATACCCTGAACTATCCGCGCCTAGGGTGCGTCAAACTGTTTCGGATTAGAGGGGGATTAACAGGTAATTTCAAGATATTTCCAGAAATATTTCTCCAGTTATGGTAGTATATTGACTACAGTGTCAAACAACAACCATGAAATATGCAACACCGAGGGAAGCGTCTCAAATCCTTCAAGTCTCAGAAAGAACACTGTGCGTTACTGGGATAGAGACGGAAAAATATGCACAATTATAACTCCTGCGGGTCATCGACGGTACGCTATCGATTCCGTTGTCAATCCAAAAGGCGATACCAGAATCAGAATCCTTTACGCCAGAGTTAGCTCGTACAAACAAAAATCAGACCAGTAACGACAAGCAAATTACCTGCAATCGATGTTCACAGACGGACTCATTATCAAAGACATCGGCTCCGGACTCAACTACAAGCGCAAAGGATTACTTTCCCTTTTGGGACAAGTTCTGTCAGGAAACGTCAGAGAAGTTGTGGTCTCGCACCAAGACCGACTCGTTCGGTTCGGTTTTGACCTCATCGAATGGTTCTGTCAACAGCAAAATTGCCAACTCGTGGTTCTCAACAAACGTGACTTATCTCCAGAACCAGAAATGGTTGAAGATATCCTTGCCATTGTCCACGTCTTCAGTTGTCGATGGTACGGACTCAGGAAATACAAGTCTGTTATCAAAGAAGATTCGGATTTACCCAGAGACAGCCTTGGCTAAGACGTGGTTTCAATGGATATCCGCCGCCCGATGGTGCTTTAATCAAGCCATTGCCATACTTAAAACTAAGAGGATTGGTAAATATGACCTACGGAAAACGGTCATGGATACGGCTCCATTTTGGGTAAGCCAAACCCCATATAACCCACGCCAATTGGCGGTATTCCAAGCTGATGAGGCGCACAAAGCAGCAATAAAATCAGGGGGAGATGCTAAGTTTCGGTCTGTGCGCGACCCGGTTAAGTCTATCCGATTTCCAAAAGATAATTGGAAAAAGGGGACATTTTATCCGACACAGACCAAGGGATTAAGGTTCAAGGCAAGTGAGCCAATTATCGACAAGATGCACCACGAGCCCACCTTGGTGCTAGATAGAGGGCGCTGGTTTATCTGTTATGCCATAGATGCGCCTAAGCTAGAACCACTAAACAGCGACCTAGCCATCGCCCTTGATCCAGGGGTAAGGACATTTCTAACTGGGTTTGACGGGCAAGAAATTTGGGAAATTGGCAAGTCGGACATGGGACGTATTTATCGACTGGCTACCCACCTCGATAGGTTAATGTCTCGAATTGGTCTATCCAAGGGACGCCAATTTAAGCGCCTACGGCACTGTCTGCGAAAAGCTGCACAAAAGATTCGGGTGAAAATTCGTGACCTGGTTTCAGAGCTGCACAAGAAAGCAGCTAACTATCTATGCAGCAAGTACAAAGTCATATTTTTGCCTAAATTTGAGGTCAAAAATATGGTCAAACGAGGCAAGCGACGGCTGTCAACTAAGACAGCACGGAAAATGGTTACATGGTCTCATTACCGTTTTCAGCAAACATTGAAGCATCAAGCGGCTAAAGTTATGGTCGAAAGGGAAGTCACCTTCCCCAACTCCAATTCCAAACCGTACTTGAGACTTTCACCTCATACGGCTCCTGATATGGATACCCCTTTGTCAGTGGGAACAGGGCTACAACCCCCTGCTTTATGACCTCAACTTTCGGAGCTATATACAACCACGTAGTCATTAACTCGCTCTGGTCATAAACACTCTTAGTTGTCGCGGTCTCTATATCCACACCGTGACTAGTGGGCATATCCTAACCATTACAGTTAGGCATTAGCTTTCAGTCACATCCTTTCCCCTTAAAGGCATACGCTTACACTTTTCACTACTCCACAGGTACATCCTGCCACTTGAGAGCCAATAAGGAGTTTCAACGTTCCATCTATGCGGGCATTCCATCTTTAGATTCGTCCTTTCCACCGGGGTACTTTTAAAGGTCTGTGTAGGTGATGTCATAAGTACCCTACTTTTCCCCTTGCCTTTGTTTTAGACGCAGCGTATCAACCTATTTCGCTACTTAACACTTACGATGGTTCAAGCCAGACGTTCGGTTTCCCTAATCATGGTACGATGGTTCAAGCCAGACGTTCGGTTTCCCTAATCATGGATGGTTGGCAGTGGTCGAGTTAGAGGTAGGTTCCTCATTACGCCTTCCGTTCCCCGCTTCAATCTGACTGGTTATGAATCCTAAAATTGGGGGTGGCTACCGCCGTTACTCTCAACCTTTACGTTATACTCGAGGGGAACCGATTCCCTCTTTCTTTCGCTTTGGTCTTGACCTTGAGTCTCTTTGCCTGATCTGGTTGTCGGGTCACAACTCCGAGACCAGATTTTGAGAACACATAGATAGTTATGGGATGGTCAGAGGTATGAATCCCATTAATTCCACCAAGGGGTGGAAGTCCCACTAGGAGGTTATTTCAGGCATCGCAGCCCTATTTGGTCTCCTAAACGTTTCGCACTATGGCTGTGTTGTAGTAGATGTGACGGAAGAGTACACCAGTAAAACCTGCTCCAAGTGTGGCCACATTCACACAAAGCTAAGAGGCAACAAACAATTTGTTTGTCCCGACTGCGGTCACGCTATTGGGCGTGATGTAAATGGCGCTTTCAACATTTTATTGAAGGCTTTGAGAGATACCTCCGCCAATGGCGCGATAATTTCATTCCAGATTGTGCCATACTCAGAAACTTCCAGCAATTGCTAGATTTTTCCGGGTTAAATGTATCTGTATCATGATCGCTCAGAAATGCCATAAATTCATAAAGTCCCATGAGTCTTGCTCAACAATACACCCTAGCCCAAGCCATAAGCCAATCAGGAGTCGGACTCCATAGCGGTGAAATCACCACCGTAAAAATTCTGCCAGCCACCAGAGGCGGAAGGCACTTTGTCCGAGTTGACCTACCGGAATGCCCAATAATTACAGCCAGTTGTGAATCAGTAAGGTCTACCACCCTATCAACAGAACTGGGAAATAGTGATAGCGCCAGTATTCGCACCGTAGAACACCTGTTATCTGCCCTCACCGCCGGGGGAGTCAGTCACGCACGCATAGAAGTTAACGGACCAGAATTGCCCCTATTAGACGGCTCCGCCAAACCGTGGTCAGAAGCCATAGCAGCAGCCGGGCTGAAAGAAATTGAACCACAGCCAATAGTAGCACCCCTCAATCAAGAAATCTCTGTGCGTCAGGGAGATGCCTTCGTGATGGCTATACCCTCCACCGAAACACGATTTACCTACGGCATTGATTTTGAAGTGGCGCCTATCGGGAACCAGTGGCATAGTTGGAGTCCCGATGAGCAAAACTTTATCACAGAAATTGCCCCCGCCCGGACTTTCACCCTAGCCTCACAGATAGAAGCCCTACAAAAAGCTGGATTAATCAAGGGAGGAAGCCTAGATAATGCGATCGTCTGTTCCCATTCGGGTTGGATAAATCCGCCCCTAAGATTTGCAAATGAGCCAGCGCGTCATAAAATCTTAGACTTAGTAGGAGATCTCAGTTTACTGGGAACTATCCCACTCGCCCACTATCTCGCCTATAAAGCTGGTCATCACTTGCACGTCGAGTTAGTGCGTCGCATTAGCCAAACCCCTACCAACAGCAACGTTTAATATTTAAAGAATGTCCACAGTTAACACGACCGCCGATCTTCAGGATAACAGCAACTCCCAATTAGCACCGGAAAACACTTTAGCGATCGCAGAAATCCAAAAACTGCTACCCCACCGCTATCCTTTCGCCCTAGTCGATCGCATTATCGAGTATATTCCCGGAGAACGAGCAACCGGAATTAAAAATGTCACCATCAACGAACCCCACTTTCAGGGACACTTCCCCGGTCGGCCAATTATGCCTGGGGTGCTAATCGTAGAAGCCATGGCTCAAGTGGGCGGCATTGTACTGACCCAACTGCCAGACATGGAAGGTAAACTATTCCTATTTGCGGGAATTGATAAAGTCCGCTTTCGCCGCCCAGTAGTTCCCGGCGACCAGTTAATCATGCGAGTACAACTACTGTCCGTCAAACGCCGTCGTTTTGCTTATATGCAAGCAGCCGCCGAAGTTGATGGGCTAAGAACCTGTGAAGGAGAACTAATGTTTTCCCTGGTAGACTAAAGCCTAAACTTTAAACTGGACCAATGGAATTACACCAGATCAGGTTCAGGAATTGCCACAGTTCCGTATAATTGCGGCAGCAAACCAATTTGGTCAATCAGTAACATATTTGATTTCCATGACCACTTTAATCCACCCGACAGCAGTGATCGAGCCTGGTGCTCAGTTGCACCCGACCGTGCGGGTGGGTGCATACGCCGTTATTGGAGAAAACGTAAAAATCGGCCCTGGTACTACCATTGGCCCCCATGCCGTCATTCAAGGATGGACAGAAATAGGAGCCAGAAACCAGATATTTCCGGGGGCTGCTATTGGGTTGGAAACCCAGGATTTAAAATACGAGGGGGCGGTGAGTTTTGTTACCATTGGCGACGACAACCGCATTCGGGAATATGTGACCATTAACCGGGCTACCTACGCGGGAGAAGCTACCAAAATTGGCAATGGTAATCTACTTATGGCTTATGTTCATGTGGGCCATAACTGTACCATTGAGGATGGAGTGGTAATTGCCAACGGGGTAGCTTTGGCGGGTCATGTTCATATTGAGTCTAAAGCACGGTTGAGCGGCGTTTTGGGAGTCCATCAGTTCGTCCGCATTGGTCAGTTTTCTATGGTTGGAGGTATGAGTCGCATTGACCGCGACGTACCACCATTTATGTTAGTGGAAGGCAACCCGTCCCGAGTGCGATCGCTTAATTCTGTCGGTCTTAAACGCGCGGGTTTGACTAATGAGGAGTTGGGACTAATTAAAAAGGCATTTCGGATTTTATACCGCACCCCACACCGTCTCTCAGAAGCGATCGCTCAATTGGAACAACTCCCCCAAAATTCCTATCTTGACCATTTGATTAATTTTGTCCGTCTCTCACTCACACCGGAAAGGCGCGGTCTTATTCCGGGAAAACGGGTCACACCAGAAGCGCCATGAGGATTTTTATTAGCACCGGGGAGGTTTCAGGAGATATGCAGGCGGCGCTATTGGTAGCAGCCTTGCGCCGACAAGCCGAAATTAAAGGTTATAGCTTGGAAATTACTGCTTTGGGAGGGCCGCAAACCGCAGCCGCCGGAGCCCAATTGTTGGGGGATACTACCGCTATTGGTGCGGTCGGAATTTGGGAGTCTTTGCCCTATTTTATCCCTACATTGCAAATGCAGGCTAGGGTCAGGCGTTATCTGCAAGAAAACCCTGTCGATGTCGCTATTTTAATTGATTACATGGGACCTAATATCGGTATCGGTAATCTCATTAAAGGCAGATTCCCGGAGATTCCCATTATCTATTATATTGCCCCCCAGGAGTGGGTTTGGTCTATGGGATCGCGCAATACTAATCAAATCGTCAATTTTAGCGATCGCATCCTTGCCATTTTTCCCCAGGAAGCCCGCTATTTTGCCGCTAAAGGCGCGAAAGTGACCTGGGTAGGGCATCCGCTTATTGACCGGATTACAGCCTACCCCAGCCGCCACCAAGCCCGGGAAAATTTGGGTATTGCTACTGAGGAAATAGCGATCGCCTTACTTCCCGCTTCCCGACAGCAGGAAATTCGCTATTTAATGCCCATTATATTTCAAGCCGCCGCCACTCTTCAGGCTCAGTTTCCATTGGTGCGTTTTTGGATTCCATTATCTTTAGAAAAGTATCGGGCAGATATTGAACGGGGTATTTTACAATATAATCTCCGGGCTTCTTTAGTAGAAAATAAAACTGATGTACTAGCCGGCGCTGATTTGGCGATCGCCAAGTCAGGTACCGTTAACCTTGAATTAGCTTTACTGGAAGTTCCCCAAGTTGTCGTTTATCGAGTGAGTCAAATTACCGCTTTGGTCGCTCGTCACCTTCTCCATTTTTCCATCCCCTTTATGGCTCCTCCCAATTTAGTCCAAATGAAGGAAATTGTGCCAGAATTGCTACAAGATGAAGTGACACCAGAAGCCATTTTTAACCAGGTTATCCAACTTTTTCCTAACTCCACAAAACGAGAACAAATGTTAACTGAATATCGACAAATGCGCCAGGTATTGGGGGTAAAAGGAGCAGGCGATCGGGCAGCCATAGAAATTTTAAATGCTGGTAAAATTTGAGGTATCCGAGGTCAATTTATGCAAATTATCAGAGTTTATGTTGGGTAATTATTGGCTATTTTTAACCAGTATTTTGGATGGGTGATTTGCCGGTAAATCCTGGCGATGGAGATGACTTACCAGCAGCTTTTAAGAGCCTGTCCACCCTCAAGATAATTAAAAGAGGGAAATTTCCCTCTTTCTTAGAGACAAGACACCCCTTATCTTCACAGATATACCTGGTCTCTGGTCAGAATTGATAATATCGACTTAACCTAACTTTGTTCTCTCAAAGTTCCGGTGCGAACCGCGAAACCTTGACTTTGACCATTGCGGCGTAATTCCAATCGTAATTGATGACCTACTCCCGTTTGTTCAACCAACTGTTGAACCTCCGCTGCGTCCCGAATGATTTGACCATTAATTTGAGAAATCACATCACCCACTCGGAGTCCAGCCTGAGCGGCTGGAGAATTAGGAACCACACGGACAACTAACACCCCTTGGTCTGTATCAACCTTTAAACCACTGTTGGGATCATTATTAATATTCTGCTTAACTTCGGGGTTTAAACTCACCATTTGAATACCCAAAAATGGATGATCAACGTGACCATTAGCCACAATTTGATCAGCGATATTCCCAACCCGATTAATCGGAATAGCAAAACCTAAACCCTGTGCGCCTTGGATAATAGCCGTGTTCATACCAATGACCTCACCATTTTGATTAAGTAAAGGTCCCCCCGAATTACCCGGATTAATCGCCGCATCAGTTTGAATAAAACTCACCCGTTTATCCGGTGCGCCAATAGAGCCACTAGAGCGACCGGTAGCACTAATAATACCCATGGTGACAGTGTTTTCTAAGCCTAGGGGATTACCAATAGCGATCGCCATTTCTCCCGGTCGCAATAGGTCAGAATTACCCAAACTCACAGTCGGGAGATTTTGCGCCGGAATTTTCACCACAGCCACATCAGTCACCGGGTCAGTTCCCAACACTTCCCCATCAAACTGGCGACCATCGCGCAAAGTCACCCGCACTCGGGTGGCTCCCTCGACCACATGAGCATTAGTCAAAATCCGACCATCAGAACCCACAATAAAACCCGAACCGGAACCCTGAACAACTCGCCGCCCCGGACCACTAGGGAGTCGTTGGCCAAAAAACCGTCGGAAAAACGGGTCATTAAATACATCAGGAACCTGAGTTTCTACAGTTCTGGCTGTATCAATTTGAACCACTGCTGCTCCCACCCGCTCCACCACAGCACTGACTACATTAGGATTTTGTGCCAAAACGTGACCCGGAGAAACCATCCCAGGGTTCATATCTGCCACTCCACTGTTAGTTTCACCGGTACTCTCACGGGAAGAACCAGCATTAGGAGTAAGGGAAACAACACCAAAAGTAAGCCCCGCACCCAACAAAAGCATCGATAAATAAGCCACAGGCTGAATAGGACGCACAGAGGATTTTAGAGAATCTTGCATCGTTAACACTCCCATTAATCGCTTGATAGTTCTTAGATTAAATGAGAGATTTGGCGAAGTTGTAGCATTGATATGACATCTCTGTGAACGACCAGCACCAACCCCGCTACAGGAGCGGTTATCCAAAATTATCCCTGGACAGCAATTATGGTAAACTAGGAAACTGGGAGACATCCCACCTCACCCGGCGGGATATCTATAAACAAGACAGCCCTCCTGCTTACCTTCTAGGTAAATGGTAGGGTTGCTCTCAAGGCAACCATTGGGGGAAAATATCAACTTCCCTCGCTTTTGAGGTATTTTGTCAATTCCCTTGACTATTGGCTACCTATTCTAGCTATCCGGTTTACCGACACGCTAATGATGCGGCCCCCAAACACATCCCAATTTGGCAATATTTTACTGGTTGACGATAAACCGGATAACTTGCGACTGCTTTCCCAAATGTTGACGGAGCAGGGCTACAATGTCAGGAGAGTGACCAAAGGAAAAATGGCCTTGATTACGGCTAAAGCGTCACCTCCTGATTTGGTGCTACTAGATATCAAAATGCCTGATATGGACGGTTATGAGGTTTGTTTGCAACTGAAAGCTGATGAAATTACGGCAGAAATTCCGGTGATTTTTATGAGCGCTTTAGATGAACTTCCTGATCAAGTCAAGGCTTTTACTATAGGTGGAGTAGATTATATTACTAAGCCTTTTCAGGTAGAAGAAGTCCTAGTGCGAGTCAAAACTCAAATACGTCGCCAAGCCGAACACTTAGCCAGGGAAGCCCAACGAGAACGAGCCTTAGCCTAAGTGATTGATAAAATCAGGCGCACCTTAGATATTAACACAATTTTTGCTACAGCTACCGCCGAAGTCCGCCAACTTTTGAACGCCGACAGAGTGGCTATATTTAGCTTTCATCCCCTCTCTAATTACCGGGATGGTAATTTTGTCTCGGAAGATGTTTGACCTGAGTTTGAATCAGCTTTAAATTGGCAAGTTCATGATTCTTGTTTCGCCAATTCATTTGTGGAGGAATACAAAAACTCCCGCATTCAATCCATTGCTGATATTTATGAAGCAAATTTATACCCTTGCTATATTCAACTTTTGGCTAAGTTTTAGGTGAGAGCAAATTTGGTAATTTCCCGGCAAAAAGGGAGCCATCTCTGGGGTTTACTATGTATTCATCAATGCTCATATTCTCGCAATTGGAAAAGTTATGAGGTCGAATTTGTACAGAAAATAGCCCTACAATTGGGGGTGGCTTTGCCACAAGCATAATTGCTCACCCAGGCGCAGAAAGAATCCACAGAACAAACCAAAGCCGCTCAACAGGAAAGGGCTTTATCCAGGTTAATTGAAACCATACGCCAAACTCTGGATATGGATATGATTTTTAGGGCTACTGCTCAAGCTGTGCGCCAAATTCTCAGATGCGATCGCGTTGTAGTTTACCGACTTTTACCCCAAGGAAAAGGCAAGTTTTTGTTTGAGTCCGTCGCGCCAAACTGTCCCCAGTTTCTCAATCTAACTGACCCTAATACTTGGTTTTATTTACATTTACAGGAGAGTCAGGGAAATATCAATCAAATTTACCATCAACAGACGGTTGATGATATTTACAAATCTCCCCTTTCCGATTCTCATCGAGTCCTCATCGATGAATTTATGATTAGATCCTATATGATTACTCCCGTATTTTTATGGGAAACTCAATGGGGAATGATTGCCGCCTATCAACACAATTTCCCCAGAGAGTGGAGGCATCGAGAAGTGAGTATATTAGCTCAAATTGCCAATCAATTAGGTGTCGCTTTCCAACAAGTAGAACTGATGAAACAGTTACATAAAGCCAAAGAAACCTCTGATGCAGCTAATCGAGCTAAAAGTGAATTTCTCACCAAAATGAGTCATGAGTTACGCACTCCTTTAAATGCTATCTTAGGCTTTACCCAAATTCTGGCTAGGGATGAACAGTTAAATTTAGCCCAACAGGAATATATCAAAATTATTGGTCGTTCGTGAGAGCATCTATTAGAACTGATTAACGATGTCCTAGAAATGTCGAAAATTGAAGGGGGTCGCATTACGTTTAATCAAATCAGTTTTGACCTTTACTATCTTCTGAAAAACTTACACAAAATACTGGATTTAAGAAGTAAAAATAATGGCTTAAAACTAGAGTTTTAGGTGCATAATAATTTTGTTACCTATGTTAAAGAGGAAAATAAACTGCGAAAAGTTTTGATTAATTTATTGGGAAATGCCATTAAGTTTACGGAATCAGGATGAGTTACCCTGCGAGTTCAGTCTCAGAACTATGAAACCCCCGATATAACTATCCTCAGTTTTGAGGTGGAAGATACCGGACCAGGAATTGCTCCCGATGAAATTGATATGCTATTTAAACCATTTGGGCAAACTGAAACGGGTCGTAAGTCTAATGAATGGACGGGTTTAGGATGACCAATTAGCCAGAAATTTGTACAAATTATGGGCGGCGAAATTGATATTATCAGCCAGGTGGGAAAGGGTACAATAGTCAAATTTCCCATTGTCGTACAAGCAGCAGACCCTCAAGAAATCCCGGCTCAATCTATCCAAAAACGGGTGATTGCTTTAGCTGACGGACAACCATCTTATCGGATTTTGGTGGTAGAAGATGCCCAAGAAAATCGCCAGGTACTGGTCTGTTTACTGTCTAAGGTGGGTTTTGAGGTGCAGGCGGCTGAAAATGGCTTAGAAGCGATTACAATGTGCGCTAAGTGGCAACCTGATTGGGTCTGGATGGATATGAGAATGCCAGTTATGGATGGTTTGGAAGCTACTAAACACATTAAAGAAACCATACCACCACATCGCGCCCCTATCATTATCGCTCTGACAGCTGATGCTTTTGAAGAGGAGCGATCGCCAATTTTAGCTATGGGTTGTGATGATTTTGTCAGTAAACCCTTTCGAAAAGCAGTGATTTTTGATAAGATGGATCAATACTTAGGAGTGCGCTATCTATACGAAGGAAGTCCTGTAGAGGATGTATCATTAACTTCCGATCTGCAAAACCAGCCTGCTGTCCCCCTTGACAGGGACTCCCTGCAAGTGATGCCGACGACTTGGATAGAGCAACTACATCAAGCCGTTTTGTGTACCAACGAACCGGAAATTCTAGCCTTGATTGCTGAAATTCCAGAGTATCATGGCGCTTTGGCTGATTTATTAAAGGGATGGGTGCGAGACGTTTAGGAGTCAAATAAGGCTGCAATGCCTGAAATAACCTCCTAG
>NZ_JARPLC010000115.1:0-15501 GCF_032350395.1 Limnospira sp. PMC 289.06 | reverse complement strand
GAGGATTTAGACCGCTTCCTTGGGTTTGACATATCTGGCAATAGGTTTATCCTCAACTATTCTCGCTTCTTATACCGTATTGCCCTAAAATATTAACCTAATTTGAGATTAAATCATGCTCCCGTTTCAATTGAGAGGTACTGCTTTGCTTAGGAAGGCTTCGCCAACGCAGAAGCCAGCTACTTTCTTGGCTACTTCGGTAGCCTCAGTCAGTGAAGCGTCAAGAATCACCGTGGCTTCAGCGGGCGTGAGTATGTCAAAATTTCATGTTAGCCTGAGCATTACGCCGCCACATATAGGGCTTAATTCGGCGCAAAGCTGAGGCGGTAAACCTCTCATTCCAGGTTTCATCAGAAATAGTGGCTAATTCTTCTAAAGTTGGTGCCAGATTTTCCGGATAGGGATTAAAGGCCGCTTCTTTTGTGGGTTTAGCAAATCTTTCATTCCAGGGACAAACATCCTGACAAATATCACAACCTGCCACCCAATTATTAAGATTAGTTGCTATTTCTGGGGGCAAGTTTTCCGCTCGGTTTTCTATGGTATGATAAGCAATACAGCGGTTTGCGTCTACTACAAAAGGTTCAGCGATCGCATTAGTAGGGCAGGCTGACAAACAGCGAGTACAAGTGCCACAATGTTCTGTATGGGGGCGATCGTACTCTAACACCAAATTAGTTAACACCTCTCCCAGAAACACCCAAGAACCGTAATTTCTAGTAATTAGATTCCCATTTTTAGCAATCCAACCCAACCCCGCCCGTTGCGCCCATAGCTTATCCTGAACCGGTCCCGTATCAGCATAATAGCGGGCTTCGATATCTTCCCCCTGCTGTTTTAACCACTGACAAAACTGCTTTAATTTCTTATGCAAAATGCGGTGATAATCTCGTCCCCAGCCATAGCGAGAAATTTTCGCATATTCCGGCTCATTTTTATGTTGATGTGGTGTATAATAGTTAATCGCAACACAAATAAGCGATCGCACTTCCGGCATAACTAGGCGAATATCCTGACGTTTAGGATTATCCATCCAAGCCAGATCCGCCTGATATCCTGCTTGTAACCATAGACGCAACCCTTCCACCTCTTCAGGGGTTGTTGTGGCTGGCGTAAAGCCGACCTGATCAAAACCTAAATCTAGGAGATATTGTTGAATTTGAGAACGGTCAACAGAAGCAGCCATCAGAGAGAAAAGTCAACAATGGAAAGTGGTTAATCATGGGGCTAATGCCACCCTATGGGGGGTGGTGGGATTAGAGTGTCAAGACGAGGACTCCTTAGAACCCAAACTAGCCTGTAACTCCAAACAATTACGGCCATCAGTCTCAAGTTTATAATCAACCCGATCCATGAGGCGCTTCATAATCAACCACCCATAACCATGTACTGGCTTATCTTCAGGTAATGGTGGTTCATAATCACTCATTTCATATCCCTTACCCTGATCCCAAATTTCCAAGCGAATGTCACCTTGATCAAGTTGTAGGCGAATAATCACCGGAAGATCAGGCTGATCGCGGTGAGCATGGCGAATCACATTAGAATAGGCTTCAGCTAGGACTAGGCGAAACCGATTCGACTGACGGGGCCAATCCACCGAGTCCCCTAACTGGACTTCCAAACTGCTTAATAGCCAGTGTTCAACAACTTCTAAAAACCGAATATCGCTCGGCACCTGTAATTCAGTGATCATCTGTTGACACAACCTCCAGAGAGAGTATGGTTTGATCGTCCTCCTGAACCGGATTTTGTTCACGGATGGAAGCCAGTAAAGCCTCTAAATTTAATAGGCTAGTTTGTTGTTTTAGGAGTTGCCATAACCCCTCCTGTTGCAGCATGGCACGGGCGGAATTACCATCATTGCCTTGTTGTAGCACAGTAGCCTCTGTAATTCCATCACTGGTTAGTAAAAATACATCTCCAGGGGACAAGACACGACTACCTACTTTTCCGCGCCAGATTGGGAGAATCCCTAAAGGAATACCCCGTTCTTTCAGAAAAATCGGCTCAACTGTGACATGGCCATCACCATTAAGGTTTTGTTGTTGGAGGGTGCGATGATCCCAAATCAGGGGGTAGATATGTCCAGCATTAGCATAGGATATTTCTCCTGTTGCTGGTGTGTAGCGAGCCAAAACCATGGTAATAAAGTGGTTATTGCCAATCAGATCATCAGATAAGATGCTATTAAGATTGTGCATTACCTGTTCTGGTTCTGGGGAAGTATCTTGAGAGAGTTCTCGACGCAAGACAGAAATGGCACTAGCCATAAACAAAGCTGCGGGAACTCCCTTCCCGGAAACATCCCCCAAAGCCACCCAAATATCCCCCATAGAGTGGATATAGACCTCAAAGAAATCACCCCCAACTTCTCTAGCTGGATAGCAGCAGGCTTGTAGCTTCAGATTGTCAAATTCCGGCCAACTTTGGCGGAGTAAATTCATCTGAATTTGACGAGCAACCTTTAACTCACTCTGCATTTGCTCGGCGAGTTCTAGGGTACGTTGATATAGTCTAGCTTGAGACAGGGCGAGAGATGCTTGTTCGGAAACTACTTCTAACAGTTGAATATCCTCTTCCGACCAGGGTTGGTCTGCGCCATGGCGGTAAACGGCTAAAACGGCTAACAGGTCGTGTTGATAGGTAAGGGGAACTACAATGTGGCTGATGGTATCATCTCCCTGACCGCTGTGGGTCTGGGTTTCACGGGTTTCTACAGCCGCTTGCATCAAGGCTATGATATTGTCGGGTTCCGGGTGAGATTCACTCTGATAAGAGAACTCCTGTTCTGACAAAGAGCCCGATTCGATGGGTTTAACCTTACAAGCCAAGGCTTCAAAGGTTTCACCTACGGTATCTGCAATGGTTTGCAGCATACTTGCATAGTCGAGAGACTCGCGCAAGGCAATTACCACATCATTGTATAGCCGCTCTCGTTTCAAAGACCGACGCAGGGCGTTAGTGCGCTGTTTAAAAAATTTATAGGTTTCGGAGGCTTGCTGAACAACGGTTCGCAGTTCCTCTGGATTCCAAGGTTTGGTGATATATTTGAAGACTTGACCGGAGTTGATAGCTTCGACCAAATCTTCTACATCAGTGTATCCGGTCAGCAGAATACGGATAGTGTCGGGAAAGCGTTCAACGGTTTTACCGAGAAACTCTGTCCCATTCATTTCAGGCATCCGCTGATCGGAAATGATAATAGCCATTTCTCCCTCTTGATCAAGAATCTCGAGGGCTGTTAGGGCGCTATCGGCTTTGTGGACTTTGAAATCACGGCGAAACGTCCTGAACAGCAGGTCTAGGTTATCGGGTTCGTCATCGACGACCATTAGTTTCAGTTTGCGACCTTCTCCCCGACTCATGCTCTACGTTTCTCCTAGATCAATCAGGCATCTTAAACATCTTACCGAAAAACGGGGTTTAAAGTCTCATTTGTATTTCTTTGTGCCAATCTAAGTTTAGCGGAACGGGCGCGAGGATTTTGGCTAATTTCATCTGGCTGGGGAGTTATGGGTTTTTTGGTTAAGACTTTGAGTAGGGGATGATGGCGAAATCCGTGTTTGACTGGCCGATCTTCTAGGCTGTGGAAACTGATGATGCCGATACGTCCTCCGGGTTTAAGCCAGGTGGGGGCTGTTTCTAGGAAGGTTTCTAGGGCGCTTAGTTCTCCGTTTACGGCTATGCGTAGGGCTTGGAAAACTCGGGTAGCTGGGTGTATTCGCCCGTAACGGTACTTGGAGGGGACGCAATTGGCGATCGCCCCCGCGAGTTGTTCTGTGGTTTGAAAGGGTCGTTTTTCGACAATCTGCCTTGCTATGCGCCGAGATAGTCTTTCTTCGCCGTAGGTATAAAAGATATCAGCCAATTGTTTTTCGTCCCAGGTGTTAATGATTTCGGCGGCGCTGAGGGGGTCTTGTGGGTTCATTCGCATATCCAATGGTCCACAATGACGGAAACTAAATCCTCGTCCTGGGGTATCTAGTTGATGGGAGTTCACCCCTAAATCAGCTATGATGCCGTCAAATTGTGAGGGACTCGATGGATATTGGCTAAAGTTTCCGTGCCAAAATTGCAGGCGATCGCCACAATTACCCATAGTATCCATTAACATTGACTTGGCGGCGGCGATCGCTTCTAAATCACGGTCAATCGCCGTCACCCGCACATTAGGGGCCCCTTGAAAAATCATCTTTGTATGTCCCCCGCCGCCAACCGTAGCATCGAGATAGTGACCACCCTCCTGGACTGCTAACCCCTCGATTAATTCCCGCCCCAAAACCGGAATATGGACAAATTTCCCAGCCAATTCTAAATTATCCAAATCTCTACCTTTCTCAGACACCCCAAAATCCCTATAATCAGTTAAAGGAAACTCAAATTAATCGGCAAGTTACGCAGATTTGACGAGACTATAAGACCATCATAAACTCTAGCGCCATCAATAACGATATGAGCAGAATCGAAACTCGCACCGAACCCATGGTCATCAACATGGGACCCCATCACCCCTCCATGCACGGAGTGTTGAGGCTAATTGTCACCCTCGATGGCGAGGATGTAGTAGACTGTGAGCCCGTCATCGGCTACCTACATCGGGGCATGGAAAAAATCGCCGAAAACCGCACCAATATCATGTATGTTCCCTATGTTAGCCGTTGGGATTATGCGGCGGGGATGTTCAATGAAGCCGTAACAGTCAACGCCCCAGAAATGCTGGCTAATATTGAGGTTCCCAAACGTGCCCAGTACATCCGGGTAATCATGTTAGAGTTAAACCGGATCGCCAATCATTTACTGTGGTTAGGACCATTTTTAGCAGATTTAGGCGCGCAAACTCCCTTCTTCTACATCTTCCGAGAAAGGGAAATGATTTATGACCTTTGGGAAGCTGCTACTGGCTATCGCATGGTTAATAACAACTACTTCCGCATTGGTGGAGTCGCCGCCGACCTTCCCTATGGTTGGGTTGATAAATGCCATGATTTCTGCGATTATTTTCTCCCCAAAGTTGATGAGTATGAAAAACTAATCACCAATAACCCGATTTTCCGCCGCCGTATCGAGGGTTTGGGAGTTATTACCCGTGAACAAGCCATTAACTGGGGACTCTCTGGCCCTATGTTGCGCGCTTCTGGGGTTAATTGGGATCTTCGTAAGGTCGATCATTATGAATGTTACGATGATTTGGATTGGGATGTTCACTGGGAAACTGACGGAGACTGTCTCGCCCGTTATGTAGTGCGAATTCGGGAAATGCGGGAATCTGTTAAAATTCTTCGCCAAGCCTTAGATGGTCTTCCTGGGGGCCCCTACGAGAACTTAGAGGCACAACGGATGATGGGAGGGCCTAAGTCTGAGTGGAATAATTTTGATTACCAGTTTATTGGGAAAAAAATTGCTCCGACTTTTAAGATTCCTTCTGGAGAACATTATGTGCGCGTCGAAAGCGGTAAAGGGGAATTGGGCATTTATATTATCGGTGATGATAATGTTTTCCCCTGGCGGTTCAAAATTCGGGCAGCAGACTTTAATAATTTGCAAATTTTTCCCGATTTAGTTAAAGGTGAAAAAGTGGCTGATATTGTGGCGATTTTGGGAAGTGTAGATATTATTATGGGGTCAGTAGATCGCTAATCTGATTTCCCCGAACATATAGGGGCAAGTCTTTGGGCTTGCCCTCCATGCTTACTTCTCACGGTATTTTGACTTATGGCTGATGTAATTGATTACAAAATCTACGGTAATGATTTGCAATTGGTGGAAATTGAACTAGACCCCGGTGAGGGAGTTCAAGCCGAAGTGGGAACCATGACCTATATGGAAGATGGTATTCAAATGCAAACGGGTATGGGGAAAGGGGGGTTATTCTCTGGTTTTAAAAGGATGATTACCGGAGAAAGTTTCTTTATTACTACGTTTTTAAATAATGGTAAACAACGTTCTAGGGTGGGTTTTGCGGCGACTTCACCAGGGCAAATTATTCCGGTTGATTTAGCTCAAATTGGTGGGGAATTTTTGTGCCAAAAAGATGCGTTTTTATGTGCTGCTAATGGTACGGAAATTAATGTAGCATTTACGAAGAAATTAGGGGCTGGTTTCTTTGGGGGGGAGGGATTTATTCTGCAACGATTAAAAGGGGATGGTCTGGCTTTTATTCAAGCGGGAGGGGCGATGATTCAAAAAACTTTACAACCTGGTGAAACTTTGCGAGTTGATACGGGATGTTTGGTGGCGTTTTCTCCGTCGGTGCGCTATGATATTCAGTTTGTGGGTGGTTTTCGTAATGCTTTATTTGGTGGGGAAGGGTTATTTTTGGCGAAAATGACGGGACCGGGTATTGTGATTGTTCAAAGTTTACCATTCTCTCGACTTGCCGATCGCATTAATTCTATGATTACTCTCCCTGCTGTCAGTAATGATGGATGATTGTTGATTATTTACCAATACAAAATCGACTAAAAATCCGGTCTAATACTGATTCGGTAACTTCCTCTCCGGTGACTTCTCCTAGGGCGTGAATTGCGCCGCGTAGGTCGATAGTCCAAAAGTCAAAGGGTAGACGATCGCCTATGGTGTTTTCCACTTGTTCTAGGGCTATTTTCGCACGGGTAAGGGCTGCTGCTTGACGTTGGTTAATGGCAAATTCCAGATTAGCTGATTGTAGGTTTTCCGTATGGACAGCGTTAAGGATGCTTGTTTCTAAATCGGTAATCCCTTGATTAAGGGTGGCGGCGGTTGCAATAATTAACGAAGGTTTAATGTCAAGTTGATTAATAATAGCTTGACGTAAATTTTCTAGCTGTGCTGAGGATAGGCGATCGCTTTTATTCATCACTACAATTATTGGTCGATTTTTGACCTGCTGATAAATCTCATTTTCCCCTTCTGTCCAGCCCTTTTCACAGTCCAGGGTAAATAATATCAAATCCGCTGATTGAGCGGCTATCTGCGACCTTTCCACCCCAATTTGTTCGACTTTATCATCAGATTTACGAATCCCAGCCGTATCAAGAACTTGTACAGGAATACCCCCGACCACTAGCTGAGACTCTACCACATCCCTAGTAGTTCCGGGTAGGTCTGTGACAATGGCGCGATCGCTACGACTCCAAGCATTTAATAAGCTAGATTTTCCCACATTAGGACGACCAACAATTGCCACTTTTAAACCTGTGCGTAAGAGTTCCCCCCTATCTGCTGTGTCTAAGATATCAGTTAATTGCTGGAGGACCTCTTGTAATTGGTGGATAATTTCCGATTCATTTAAGGGGGGTAAATCTTCTTCAAAATCGACCCTAGCTTCAATTTCTGCTAAAATATCTAAACAGAGCGATCGCAGATGATGTATCGGATCGGCTAATTTTCCCCGCAGTCCAGCCAAAGCCGCAGACGCTGCCTGGGGAGACTGAGCCCCCACCAGTTCAGCGACACTCTCAGCTTGAGTCAAATCTAGTCGCCCATTGAGAAACGCCCGCAGGGTAAACTCTCCGGGGGTGGCTAGTCTCGCTCCCGCTTGTAAACAAAGCTGTAGGACCTGTTGAACGGGGATAATACCACCGTGACAGTGGAATTCTACCACATCTTCGCGGGTGTAGGAGCGGGGAGCGAGCATTAATAGCAATAAAGCCTCATCCACCAGTTGCTGTGTGTGGGGATGATGGATATAACCATAGAGAATGCGGTGGCTTGACCAGGGCTGATTTCCTGGGGCTTTAAATAGGGTTTTAGCGATCGCTACAGCTTCTGCTCCAGACATTCTGACAATGCCAATACTGCCCTGTTGTGGCACAATGGCAGTGGCGATCGCAGCAATAGTTTCACTTTTGGTGGAAATTGGAGACATTTTCGTAATAACCAATATTACCAATTATCAAGTAGGTTGTAGGGGCGACATCTAGCCATCATCTAGCCTCCCTCCCCAGAAGGGAGAGCCAGCCAGAATCATCGATGAGCCATTTACTGCACACCCTCATTAACCGGAAAGCGATCGATTAAATTTTTAGCCTCGATCGCATTATCTTTCAGCGTACTACTGAGGTGAGGAACATGGGGAATCTGCGAGAGAAAATCCCGAGTGCGTCGTATAATCCTGACAATATCCCCCTCATCAAGAGTAGTATTTTTCACCAATTCCGCCCATTCTACCCCACCAGCCCACTGTTCAAGAATAGCACTGAGGCGCTGATGTTCTCGGCGTTCAGGAAGCACCAAAAACTCAACACGGTGGCGACCCTGAACCTTAATCAAAGATCTACGCAAAGACCACAGGCGGTTCAAAGTTTCCTGTACCACCTCCGAAAGCTGATAATGAGTCCAACTATCAGACCGAGAAACCTCAGTGACCAAAGCAGAACAAGCACCAGCCAAATTATAAGGCTCTAGGTTATCAAATTCTCCCGACATCAAAACCAACCCCAACCACAACTCATTATCCCCTCGCAGCGCTGCTGTCGCCTGTCCCAACTTAGTGGGCTGCAAATCATCCAAAGCCTCAAACTCTTGTAAAATGTCAATCAGATTCAGAAATTCCCGCCAATTACGTTCCAAATATTGACGCAACTCTTCCTGATAATCAACAATTTCCTTCTGAATAGCCGAACGGCGGCTCAAGCGTTTGAGGATTTTTTGAGGTTTCCCAAACTTTTGGGCTGGGTGTGTAGCTAAAATTTCCTCGACCTGTTCAATGCGAGTGATTTGGTTAACTACCTCTGGGGCCGTATCTGCGACCAACAGTTCTGGAATTTGTACAGCCAGGGCTTCGGTTATTTCATCTCCCCGTCGTGACTGTCCCAATTTAAACTGCATTTCTGGCATTTCCAAATGATCCACCCAGGTAAGCCTAGGAAGTTCAGCGTGTAAATTAACCACATCCATCGCCGCCACTATATACCAACGGTTATCTCGCCCCAAACATAGGAAATAGGGCGCTTGTCCAGGGCTAGGGGTTTGGGCAACCAGTACGGCGGAAATTGGCGGTGAGTCAGACTTGCGGGCGGTGGGGACGTGCTTACCCCGGAGGCTGACCAAAGTACCAAACGCTGCCAAGTCCAGGGCTTCTGCCATTTTTTGAGTGCGGGCTTCTCTGGCTTGTTTTTGCAGGGTTTTTAACAGTCGTTTTTCCTGCTTGAGGCGTTGCTGCTGCTTTTCATACTCAGCGAGGGTGTCTTCTAGGGTATTGATGTCTAAGTCCTCTCCTAAGCCTAATTCGGCTTCAACTTGGGCCAGTTTTGTTTCTAGGTTTTTAATATGTTGTTCTGCTGGAACTAAAGATAGGGTGGAGATATACTGACCAAAACTGCGTTCAACTAGGTTTTTTGCCTTTTCTAGGCTGTGGGTCTGCAACAGGTTCAGCACCATGCCATAACTGGGGCTAAATTGACTGACTAGGGGGTTGGGTTTGGATGTGGCTAAATAGGCTGCTTCCTCGGCTCCCTCAAAAGGGGTTTCTACGGTAACTACATGGCCGATGGTGTCCATGCCGCGCCGTCCGGCACGTCCTGACATTTGCAAAAATTCGGAGGCTCTCAGGAGGCGATGACCGTCGTCTGTGCGCTTGGATAGGCTAGAAATTACGGTGGTGCGGGCGGGCATATTTATCCCAGCGGCTAGGGTTTCGGTGGCGAAAACTACTTTAATGAGTCCTTCCTGAAATAGCTCTTCTACAAAGATTTTCCAGGCGGGAAGTAGTCCGGCGTGGTGGGATGCAATGCCTTTGGCGAGGGGTTCGAGTTGTTTGGGACGGGCGGCACCGGGGGTTTCTTTGATGAAACGGTTAATGCGATCGCGTAAAATTTGCGCCTCTTTGGGGCTGACTAGGGATAGATGGCTAATATCACCCACAGCGCGATCGCACCCACGACGGCTAAATATAAAATAAATCGCCGGTAACATATCCCGTTGTTTCAGTCGCAATACAATATCGGCTAGTTCTGGTACACCGCTTTTGCGGTTATAACTGCCACGCTGACGCGCTCTACTGCTTTTGGCTAATGATGGGCTGATGCGGCGTTTGCTACCATCGAGAAGGGGAAACATCCCTTTGCTGTTGCAAAAGTAGAACTCTACCGGGACCGGACGAGAATCGGAAGATATTAATTCTGTGGGACCGTGTACTCTTCTGATCCAATCGGTGAGTTGCTGTTGGTTGTCTACAGTAGCCGATAAGGCTAACAGTTGTATATTTCGAGGACAGTAGATGATTGATTCTTCCCAAACTGTGCCGCGCTGTCTATCATTCATGTAGTGGCACTCGTCAAGGACTACGGCTTCCACTCCTTCTAGGGATGTGCCTACTTCACCTATGGGAGTACCATAGAGCATATTTCGGAAAATTTCTGTGGTCATTACTAAAATGGGGGCATCCCTATGAAAGGAGATATCCCCGGTGAGTAGTCCCACCATCTCATCACCGAATTGTTCCCGAAAATCTCTTAATTTCTGATTGGAGAGGGCTTTTAGGGGTGTGGTGTAGAAGACTCGGCGACCGTTGGCTAGGGCGCGATGGATGGAATATTCCCCAATTAGGGTTTTTCCGGCTCCGGTGGGGGCGCATACTACTACGGATTTTCCCTCCTCTAAAGCGGCGATCGCCTCCTTCTGAAAATCGTCGAGTTCAAAAGGGAATAGATAACTTAAATCGAGTTGGGGGCTGTTTTGGATAGGATTTGACACAGGGATAATCTTTAAAATGAACAAATAAGTTAAATTGATATAGCAATCCTAAATGATTTTGTGACCAAGCCGGTGAGTTACCAACCTAGCCGGACGCTTTTACCAAGCCAGCTAGATACTGGCACTAATCTATCAGCCTATTGTAGCCTTTCCCTGAAAATCAGGAGTTGCCCAGGCTCACCGGGTCTTGATACAGGTTTGAGATTCTACTATCAAATGTGTCTGCTCATGATACCGACAATTTGGACTATCCCTTTATTGCAGTTGGCTTCAGGCGATCGCCTGGGGTTACAGGTTTATCGGTTTCAGGGTGCAGATCCTGGCAAAAAAGCCTATATACAGTCTAATTTGCACGGCGCGGAAATTAGTGGCAATCAGGTAATTCACCATTTGATTGGGTTTTTGTCTCATTTAGACCCTTCCCAATTGGTCGGGGAAATTTGGTTAGTCCCAGTTTGTAATCCCCTAGGAGTTAATCAGCGATCGCACCATTTTTCTCCTGGTCGCTATCATGTTTATGATGGTAAAGATTGGAATCGCATTTTTTGGGATTATCAAAAAACCGGGGATGATATCGCCAGTTTTGCCCGTGCTAACCGGGATTTTCCCACCCCACAAATTATCGCCAATTATCGCCAAAAAATACTGGCAAAATTCCACAATTCACATCATTATAAAATCCACAGCAATAGTCGCCTTCCCTACGGAGAATATTACCGCTATCAACTACAATCTCTGTGCCTTGATGCTGATTATGTCATTGATTTGCACAGTTCCACTAATCAAGCGATCGATTATTTGTATTGTTTCCATAGTCGAGAAGAAAGCGCCAGAGGTTTTTTGTTAGATTATGGTATTTGGATGAATCAATATGATGGAGATGCTTTTGACGAGGCTTTTTTAAAACCTTGGTTAGCCCTAGAACAGGAATTTAAATTGTTAGGAAAACCCCTGATTTTTGACATTGAATCTTGGACTCTGGAATTGGGCTCAGGTATGACCATGAACCCCGATTCAGTCCAGCGCGGATTAATCGGAATTAAAAATTATCTCGCCGCCAAAGGCATCTTAAATATTGAAAATTTCCCCCTGCCACAAACTGCTAATTATCCCATTAAACTCGTTCCCAAAACTCATATAAAAAAATACTATGCCCCCCAGGGAGGTATGTTTACCAATTCTATTAATATTGGCGATTCCATTACCAAAAACAGTAAAATCTATGATATACTATCCTTCGACAAAGACCAACAAACATCTACAATTCTCCCCGTCTTGGCAGAAGCTGATGGTTTAGTGTTAGATATCGCCACCAACCACAGTGTTAATGAGTTTGATTATGTTTTATCAGTCATGGAAACCCCATAAAACTCATTTTAATAAATCCATTACTATGTCCTATTATCTGTGTAGATGAATCACCCAAAATCACCCCCCAAGTTAACATTAGATCAAGAATCAGTAGCCGCCTGGGTGTTCCTAACTCCCGCCTTGTTTCTGATGGCAATATTTATTATCTGGCCGATTATTTATTTAATTTACCTCAGTTTCACTCAGGGAAGTTTTACCCGGTCTGGCACCGAGTGGGTAGGACTAACCAACTATCTGCGCTTAATTGTTAGCCCTGATTTCTGGCAGGTTATTGGTAATACAATTTACTTCACCATTGCCACAGTTATTCCGAGTTTAATCATTCCCCTCGCCCTAGCTGTAATGTTAGACCAAACCTTGATGCTGCGGGCATTTTTACGGACTGCTTATTTTATCCCTTCTATTACCTCCTTAGTCGCCGTAGGTTTGGGTTGGCGGTGGCTATTTCAAACTGACGGTCCTGTTAACGGCTTTTTATCACAAATTGGCTTTGACCCCATTCCCTGGTTAAGTAGTACCGTCTGGGCTATGCCCATTTTAATTTTACTAAGTATTTGGAAACAATTAGGCTTTAACTTAGTCGTATTTTTAGCCGGACTGCAAACCATTCCCATTAACCGTTATGAAGCGGCGGAACTTGATGGCGCGGGACCCTGGCAAAAATTTTGGTATGTGACTCTACCCGGTCTCCAACCTACCTTAGTATTTGCGACTGTCACTACAGTTATTTTTACCCTGAGAAGTTTTGAACCCGTTTATGTAATTACTGGCGGCGGTCCCCTCAACTCTACCAATTTACTGGTTTACTATATTTACGAACAGGCTTTTTCCCAGTTTGATTTTGGCTACGCAGCAGCGGCGGCGACTTTACTGTTAGCGATCGCCCTAGTCTTAGTCTATTTCCAGCTTCAGATTTTTGGGGAAGACCAAGCCAGCAAATAATCAAGAAGTGATCAATCACACTTGCAGAATTTGCCATAATCCTGTTGTTTACTAATTAGCAGGGGTGGGGATAACCCCACTTAGTCCCCTGGGTGCGTATCTCTAATTAACCGCCAGCCGCAAAAGTCCCTAAAATAATTATGGATAATGCCAAACCCGGTAATAGCAGAATACCTAGCATCAACATTTCATGTTCAGTCATTGAGTAGATTACCTCATAACGTTAAGGAATAGCCTAGCATTTTCGGACAAAAAAAGCACACTGAAATTTAATGGCAGGATTCACCCATGAAAAAACGAGTTAAACGTCTGTCTTTCACTGTAGCGATGACAGTTTCTCTGTTGCTAATTGGGGCGACATTAGCCGTGTTAGGCATTTTTGATGATATGTTAAACTGGGATATTTTTAGCCCGCAAGTTGAACAGCTTTTAAGGGCAATTATGGCGGGGTGTATTGTCCTGAGTGTTTTTGGTGTCGCCATTACTTTTGTGTTGGGTATTCAAGAAATTGTTAAGTCTATTGGCTTACTCCAAAAAAGTCGAGGTTTGGATGAGTTGGAGACTGTTGCCGACGCGCCCAAAACTACCTATATGTTATATATGTCCGGTGTCGTGGCGGTTTTTGCCGTGTTAATTAGTGCTTTATCTGTCGCTAATTTGATGATTACTAACCATCGTAACCGCGTGTTTAAACGCATTGCTACAGAACAAATGCAGCAACTCAGCGATGAGTTTGTGCAGCAGATATCTCTATTAAATGAACCGCCGAGGGCTGATGTTCCTAACACCTTGGATGATTTAATTAGAAGTGTGCAAAAGTTATCGTTTGTGAATGATATTACTCTGTATTTACCCGACCAACAGGATGATATTATTATCTGGAATTATGATTCTATGTGGGTTGATTATCCGCAAAAAGGATTTGAACGTCAAATTGTGGCTAAGGAATATGAACAGGCGATTCAAAGTGCCTTCCAGGGACAACCGGAACTGCTGCAAGCCTTGAATGGGACAACTAGCTTTCAATGGTATTATTTAATCCGTGATCAACAAAATCAACCCTTGGCTGTGTTACGGATTAATGGTAATCAAAGGGAGAATTTTCGGGAGTATAAATTCAAATAAATCTGCCTAAACAATTAACTCTTGTAGGGCGATTTGTAAATCTTGGGTTAAATCAGCGATCGCTTGACGACGACTGCTTCGATAACTAGCCCACCGTGGGGATACAGCAATAGGTTCACCCACCCTAGTTTTAACTAACTGTTTACCTAAGTTGGGGGTTTTATTAGGGTTCACGCCTTTTAATCTAGCGATCGCCGTCCAAATAATGATTACCGTATCCGCAAAGCGATCGAACGAGGGATTTTGCTTAATATATTCCCCAGTCACAGCCACAAAACTTTCCACTAATCTCATGTGCCACATTCGCAAACTTGCTTCTTCCGCCAGGCGATTAGCTAGTCCTAAATCGACCGCTGATAAATCTTCGGGAGATTTCAGATTTTCCCGATATATATACTCCCAACCCGCCTGTTCCAGACGGCGACAACGGCTAGTTAAATCCCCTATAGGTTGAATACCAAAATAGCTTTCAGAAACCTTTAACGCGATATCTAGCAGGGAATGGAGGCGTTCCGGTAAATCTTGCTGGTCACTGGACTGGGGAATATTTTGATGATAGAATTGGCGATATAAGTTCTCCATCAAATTTAGTAAATAGTTACCCAGGTTAATTAAACGGGGATATAAATTCTCAAAAACAGGCTGATGGTTAGATGTCGATAAGCCGCAATCTGTTTCCATCTCCGTTAACAGGGATTCTAAGGCTTTCCAGTTATCTTGAACATAAGAGTATTGAACTCCTAGGGGAACAATCAAAACTGTTTCTGGGCGCTGGAGTTTGTGGAGGTCTTCCACACACCAAAAAGCCATTTGGGCGATACCGGGTTCTAGGGGGCTAATTAATTGATTATGGCCGTTAGTTGCACCTTCTGGAGCCGCAGCTATGGGGAAACGACCGTTAACAAATAAATGGCGGGCAGATTTTAAGCCAGGGCGATCTATGGTGCCGCGTAAAATCGAACTTCCGCCCAATTGAGGAAATAACCAAGTCACGAAATTTCCCGCCCACAGAGGAATACCGCGATCATAAATAAAATGAAAATGCACGGGGTCTTGAAGGCTGACACCCTGAGATTTTGCCAGGGCTGGAATACGCCGCCAAAATACCTGGGAAAGGGCTATGGGGTCATTGGGGTTGGGATGACGAAAAGCGAGGAGGAAGCGAATTTTTGAGGCTTGGAATTGTTGGAACAATTCAATGATGCGATCGCCTTGTTCTATCTGAATATCAGCGATCGGTGTTTTCCAGGCCATCCACAGCGGCATAAATGTCTGGGACAGTCGCAAAACCAGCGGGTTAAACTTGGGGGGGAGAAATTCTAGGGGGGGTTGGGCGTAGGTTTTAGTTTTGGGCATATAATGTTAGGGTATTTTACTACAAAGTTC
>NZ_JARPLC010000114.1:0-15504 GCF_032350395.1 Limnospira sp. PMC 289.06 | reverse complement strand
TTGGGTTACGCTGCGCTTCACCCAACCTACTGTCTACTGTCTTGCTCCCTCTCCCTCTGGGAGAGGGCTGGGGAGAGGGCATTATCCACTACAAACCGATCGCCACAAAAGCGGACCAATAACGGCGATCGCCAAAGGGACAATCCTCATCATAATCCATTAACTTAAACTCAATTATCTCACATTCCTCCTCCGTCATCTGCAAACCCTGACCACACCACTCTAAAAACCCCGCCGCCGAAACCCCTCTGAGCCAATTTTGCGCCTTATGTAATGCCATCACCACCCGCTCATCTTGGCGGAATTCATAATAGAAACGAATCGCCAAACAAGCCGTGGCAAAATCATCCACACACCATAAACTACTCACCACTGCCGGAGTTCCCGCATACAAAAACCCACTGGCTAACCCAATATATTCATCGGTCAATAAACTCCCCATTAGTCCCGTCTCACAAGCCGAAAGCATCACCAGACGACAGGCGGGAATTTCCAGATTGCGATAAATTTCCCCCAGGGTTAAGCCTTGCTGTGCGGTGTCGAAGCGGCGACCATCCCGGAGGGTGAGGGTCTGGCGTTTTTCCTCCGTGGGGGCAGATTCGAGGGGTGCATACCCTGCCAAAATCACGGCGGAATTGAGGGGTTTTTCGCTGTCAAAGCCCCCGTGACAGGAAAAATGAATTATATGACTCTCGCGCAGTTTCTCCAGGGTTTCTGGGCGATTGAGGGCGGATTTCGTCGCGGCTTCCCGGCTGAGGATATAGGTGTTGGGGTCGAAGTAGGGGCGGATGAACTCGACCTCCATTTGGGCATAGTTCAGGTCTTGGGTGGGGTTCTGCACCGCGAAGAATTGGGGTGGGGTGGCGGGTTGGGGGCGGTGGTGGATGTAGTCGAGAATTTGGCAACTGGGGGCGTAGCTGACCCCTTGGCTAAAGCGCTCCAGTAACGGCGTGGCGGGGGCGTTGAGTTCAACGGATAAGGCGTGGAGGGGGAACAGGTGCAGGTAGAGATGGGGAATCAGAATCAGCCGTTGACAAGTGGGCGGCAGGGGTGCGATGATATCCGATAGGTGAAGATATTCGGTGAGGTCATCTAGGCGATCGCCTAGAGCTTGATACCAACTGGCTTGGCGGTAGTCCGCGAAGTAGGTTTGGTTGAATTGGTCGAGGCGCTGGCGTTGGTCGGCGCTGTAGCAGTAAACGTCTATATGGGGGCGGTCTTGGTCTAGGGTGACGGTGAACGCCCAGGCTCCCAAGTTCGGGTCTTGGGGGAGATACCATTCGATGAGAGCCGTTTCCGGGGTCAGGAGTTGGCGAAAGTCGGGGAGTTGGGGGCGCACGGTCTGGAAGGCGTTAAAGGCGGGGTCGTTGATTTGCGCCAGGAGGCGGTCCCGTTGTTGCAGCAGGTGTTTCAGTTGAGGGGTTCCCGGTGCGTCGGTGGCGGTGGCGATGTCCCGGTGTCCTCGGTGTTCCCCGGCTTCGGGGGTCTCGGTGGGGGCGAAGGATTGTTGGAGGGCGGCGATTTTCCGGTTGAGTTGGCGGTATTGGTCCTGTTGTTGGGGGGTGGCGTTTTTGGGAACCAGGTCGGCGCTGGTGAGCATTTCCATCAGGGTGCGGGACTTGCTGCGCTCGACGGTGAGGAGGGCTTGGTCGTAGCGTTCCAGGTGGAGGCAGGCTTGTATCATTTTGCCATAGATGGGCAGGGCATCTTCCAGGATTTTCCGTTTCGTGTCCGGGGAGGTGGCCCAGTCCCGGCTCTGTTCCACGGCGCGGATGGCGTTGTCGTAGCCTTCGATGGCGCTTTCCCAGTTTTGGAGGTCATAGCCGAGGTTGCCGAGGTTGCGTCCGGTTTGGAGGCAGTCTAGGGGGAAGGAGGAGGGGGTGCGGACTTCTAAGGCGGCTTCGTAGCGGCGAATCGCCTCCTCCATATTGTCGGCTCGCTCTCCCCGGATGCGGTCAGAGTAGGCATTCCCCAAGTTATTTTGAGTCGTTGCCCAATCTTCGGGAAAGGCGCTGCGGGTGCGGACTTCTAAGGCGGATTGGTAGGCAAGAATGGCAATTTCCAGATTATTGGCTCGACTGCCTAATGGGAAATCACTAATATTAATGGCAAAATTATGAAGGTTTCGGGCTAGGTCCTTATTTTTCCTAATTTTCTTGGGGTCGAGTTGGGAGTGAAACCATTGGCGGAGGGTTTCGGCAAAATCGAGGTCGAGTTGGTCTTGGTATTTTTGGAAAATGGTATAGACGGCTTTCCCGCTTAATCCCCTTTTTTTGGCTTCCAGGATTTCTAACCAAATGTCTAAATATTCATTCATGGGATATCGCCTCAACGGTTGGGTTAGAGGTTCCCGGAGTCGGGGAAGTGAATAAAGGGGTGTTGAGAAACCGCCATAGATTTTGCCATCTCTCACGCCAACTCGACATGGTTCCGCCTCCGGTGAGTCTTGGTTCGGTGGTGTCGGTTCAGTGAAGCCTCGCGCCACCGCACCTTGATTGTACCCCACCCCGTGACTCTTTGAACACCCCCACCAGGTTCACAAGTCACCGGAAAACCGAGCCAAAAGCTCCTCCCGCGATAACTGCCAAATCAACTGTGCTTGCTCCAAGGGGGGCACTTGAATTAACCCCTCGATAATCTCAGCTAATTCTGCATCCACCGCACCAAATTTAACTTGTAACATACTTTCAAGGAGCGATCGCTGTCCTTGTTGGATACCTTGTTGGACTCCTTGCTGGATACCTTCTTGCTTAACAGTTTGTAAGCGTTGTAAATACAGGGGTGATAGTTCCATAATTAACTCCCTCTCTTCTGGGGCTAAATTTTGCCGCGCTTCTAGCATCGCGCGCAGGTTATACAGTAATTCTAGCGTGGTTTCTCGGGTGGGATTATCTGCCGGTAGTTGATACAGTTCTTGTAAGGCTTGTTTTTGGACTTTCCCCTTCCCTAAAATCCGCAACCATAGGGTTTCTGGTGTCGGCGGTAGTTGGTGGATGACTATAATAGCGCTTTTTAGTCCCTTGGGGAGAAAGTACACCCCACTCATCCAGTTTTCCAGGTCTACCGTAACGCCAAAATCTGCTAGAATGGCGGGGGAGGCGGTGGGGGTCAGAATCCACAACTGGGGTAATTGTGCGGGAGTGAGCCGTCTTTTTTCCCGGGTGGCTTGCCGTTCCAATTCCGCTATCAGGTCTAGGAGCTTCACCAGACAACTGCGAATTTCTCTGGGTTTAACCGCATTGCTAAAGGGTTCAAAAATCGCACTGGTGGTGGCTAATCTTCCCAATAAGCCTAGGTGACTAGCCTCGCCGATGTTTTCGGGGTGGGGGGTGAAAAATATGTCAATTTCTCGCCGTTCTGAAGCCATGGTTTTACTGGTTTCAGTTTGACCTAATTGCATCAACAGTTCCTGGATATATTGTTTGGTGAATTGGTCGTAGATAAATCGGGTCATTTATAGGTGTTTTCGAGGTCTCTCATTGTTCATTATACTCTGGTCTGGTGTGCTGCGGTCTCCCTGACTCTGAAAAACCGGCTTTCTTGCATCAACTCCCTTCTCCGCCACAGTAATATATTTAGGTCAGATGTGGCGATCGCCTTTGAGTTATGGGTATTTTTCGGGATGCAAATGCCGATGATATTTCACAAACTATTATATCATAGTTCGTGATTATTAGGGTTACCTATTCGATAAATTTACGGCATTTTCGCTGATGCTGGGGGGGGAGTAATTCCCCATTGGTTTAGGCGTTTATCTATATTTTGGAGGATGGTAAAATCTCCCGCTGGGAGGGGGTGCTTTGAACTGCCTAAATAACCTTGTGGCGGCGCTTCCTGGGGTTCTAGGAAGCTGAAAGCCTCCCGAAATGCTTGGGGGGTGGCTGTGATGGGTGCGTCAAAATGGCAGGGAATAATCCGGTTAAAATTCCACTCGCAAACACGATCCGCCCAGGCGAGGGTTACTTGTGGGGAGCGATTCAAGATCAGGGTTTGCAGAATGGGAGCCACTAATATATTGCCGTCTCCTCGCAGGGTGTTAAAGGCTTCTTCCCAGCCCGATCGCCACTGGAAGGGAAATAAACCAAAATAGGCTTTTCGAGAGCGATCGCTGGCTTTTAAAGCGTCACTGAGAGCTTGTTTTAATGGCAGTGGGTCTAATGTATCTGGTTGGAAATACAGGGAAAATAGGGTAATCCGCTGCCATCCTTTTTGGCGGGTGATGGGGTGATCTGCCACGGTTTGAAAGGCATTATCTCGCGCGTGGAATAGGAGAGGATACGGATCGAGTTGGACTATGGCGGGGGGTTGTTCGGGAATGGAAATTATGGTATCTGTGAGTAATAAGGTTTGCGATCGCCAATGGAAAAAGGCGACTTCCCCAAAGGTTCCTAACCCTAGATTAATCGGACCTAAAATGGCATAACTAAACTCACGAGAAAAGGGAGTTTCCGAACAATCTGCTGGTAAAATATGGGTACGTTTGGCCGGTAAACCTAACCAACTCAAGGGTAACTTTAACGGATAACTCCATTGCTCTGGAGCCACAAAAACCTGGGCTTGGGGAAATTTCCGCGCAAAGGGACCGACAAAAACTTTATGCTCGAGACCGGAGGTGGTGGGGAGGATAATATAGCGCACCTCTCCATATTCAGCCACTAACTCATTCACCAGTCTAACACATTCAGGAGTAGGAGCCACAGGAGCATAAACTAATAATCCCCCCATATCCAACCGAATGACGGTCATGCGAATGGGAACCACCACATAGAGAATACCTTGGATCTGCTCAAAAGTCCAAATGCGATCGCTAACCACTTCTCGGCGAATGGTGCGACGCTGACTAAATGGGTAAAGGGGGACTAAGGGCCACCATGGCCAACGCCAGTCTGAGGAGTGACTGAGGGGGTTAGGGTGAGCAGGTTGACTTTCCACTGGTCTTAAAGTTCATAGCACTTATTAGAGGTTATCAGAAACCTGGTTGAGAGGCGAAAATTAGATAATACTTAATCATGATAACTAAGCGATCGCCAAGCCATGTCCACAGCCGCCGATATCCTTATCCTCTCCAACGGACCAGGAGAATTAACTACCTGGGTGCGACCAGTCCTAGAAGCTATTAGATCTCAAAATAGCGATCGCCATAAAGATCTGAGAATTTCCCTAATTTTATCACCCTGTCCTCACGCTACCGGCAAGGAAGTAGAAATCGGGCGATCGCTTTTAGGAATTAACCGGGTTCAGGGTTCCCAACATTTCTGGAAATTTTTACTGTTAGGAAAAACTGCCCAAAATTGGGATTGGCGAGAAAAGGGTTTAGTGTTATTTTTAGGCGGCGACCAAGCCTTTACCCCCATCATTGCCCGCCGCCTCGGATATCAAAGTATAGTTTACGGAGAATGGGATATCCGTTGGTGGCGGTGGGTTGACCAATTTGCGGTCATGAAACCGGAAATCATTAGCCGTATACCTGACTTATACGCCTCAAAATGCACTGTTATAGGGGACTTGATGGCTGATGTGACTTCCTCCCCCACCCCGGAGGAAATCAAGCCTTACTCGCTGCTACAGCCACCTCTGACGGAACTTATTGCTCTGCTTCCGGGCTCGAAAATGGCTAAACTGGCTCAGGGTGTACCCTTGACTTTGGCGATCGCCGAATATATCCACCAGCGCCGCCCTCAAACTCAATTTATCATTCCTGTGGCTCCCACGGTGGAAGTCTCCACTATTGCACAACTGGCTAACCCTGAATATAATCCCGTGGTTAATTATTTCCCTGGTGTAGCCGCCGATCTCCAACAGATAGGTGATCAATTCATGCTACAAACTAAAACCGGGTTACAGGTCTATCTGTATACTCCCCACCCCGCTTATTCCTTGCTTTCCCGCTGCTGTTTCGCTGTGACTACGGTGGGGGCTAATACTGCTCAATTGGGTGCTTTAGCTATACCTATGGCGGTTTTACTTCCGAGTTATCAACTTGATGCTATGCGATCGTGGGATGGTATCCCGGGAATTTTAGCAAATTTGCCTGGTGTTGGTGGCCTCATGGCTAGGGGAATTAATAGCGCCGCACTATGGTATATACAGCGCACTGGTAAGTTATTGGCTTGGCCGAATATTTGGGCGGGGTCAGAAATAGTCCCGGAATTTTCGGGAAGGCTAAGGCCAGAATTTATTGGCGATCGCATCTTGGAATATTTGCAAAACCCCCACCGTCTCGAAACTATTAGCGATCGCTTGCGACAGGTCCGGGGACAACCTGGAGCCGCTCAAAAATTGGCTAATATGGTAGTTGAAATGTTCGAGAGTTGATTAATTATTATCTATTGTGGGAGGTTCAGATGGGATATGCTATTGATGTTAGCCAGGATAATTTTCAGGCGGAAGTTATTGATAAATCCTGGGAAACTTTAGTGATGGTGGATTTTTTTGCCACCTGGTGCGGCCCTTGTCAAATCATGAAACCAATACTAGAGCGACTGACGGGGGAATACGATTTTATCTTAGCCAAAGTCGATGTAGATCGCAATCCAGAATTAGCCAGTCAATATCACATTGAGGGGGTTCCTGATGTCCGCATAATTACCAAAGGAGAGGTTAAACCTGGTTTTGTCGGCGCGATATCAGAACTTCAACTGCGGGAACTATTGGCAGGTTTTAACCTGAAATCATACTTGGAAAATGGATTAAAAGCTATTGATAATGCTACCAATTCCGGGAATCTGAAACAAGCCAAAGATTTGTTTGATTTTTTGTTTGAAAAATATCCCAATCATCCCGAACTAATTATTAAAGCTGCTCAGTTTCTGATTTCCGTGAATGAAATTGAAGCTGCCCAAAAAATGTTGGCAACTATTAGACCCGATAACCGAGAGTTTTATGCTAAAGCCCGTGCGGTGGAAAAATTGATCGAATTTCGAGCCGCTGCTGAAAACCCTGGAGAAACCGAAATCGAACAGCTTTATACTCAAGCCTGTCAGCATATCATTAATGAGGAATATGAGGCGGGTCTTTCATTATTTCTAAAGATTGTCGGCATTAGTCGTAAATATCGCGAAGATGGCGCTAGAAAGGCTATGGTGGCAGTGTTTGACCTTCTCGGCACAGACCATCCACTTATCCCTCAGTATCGTAAGCAGCTTATGCTACAATTGTATTAAGCCATCGGTAGGCTATCGATAGGCTATCAACAGTTAAGGAAATTAGGGTGCCAGACAACAGCCAAATAGTGAGGAGTAGTAATTAATTAATTAATTGATTCACGGGTGAGGTGATAACTGGTTATTCAGCTATCCTAAAATTGTTAATAATTACCTTCGTGATGACCTATGAATAAAACACTAGCTATTTTGGGAGAATTAAGCGATCGTGACCTGGACTGGATTATTGCTAATGGTCAGCAACAGCAACTTGAGTCTGGCATGGTTTTAATTACAGAAGGTCAGCTAATTGAAGCCCTTTATATCGTTCTTGATGGTACATTGGTGGCATCAGTAGCCGCCTTGGGAAATCGAGAAGTGGCTACACTGGGTATAGGAGAAGTTATCGGAGAAATGTCTTTTGTTGATGGTCGTATGCCTTCAGCAACAGTTACCGCCAAAGAACCTTGTTTAGTCTTATCGGTTCCTCGTGAAAAATTATCAGAAAAATTGGAGTGGGATGCTTTGTTTTCTCTGAGATTTTATCGAGCAGTAAGTAAGTTTTTGTCCTATCGTCTCCGAAATACTGTGACCCAGTTTGGTCAACAAAAACCCTTAGCTTCGGAAACTAATAGTTCTACCACAGAAATTGAGCAATCTCTCGATGAGGACGGATATCGGTTTCGGGAAATTATACAACGTCTGCGAGGTGAATATGTAGTGCCAACCTAAACGGGATGCCTAAGACCAATGGGGAATTTTGGCGATCGCCCTAGGTAGAATTTGAACAAGATCCGGTTTTGGGTTAAAATATTAAAAGCGGATTTAGTCAAGAGTGCTTCCATAATGACAGAGCAGATCAACGAAAAACTCTCCACTCCCAAAAGCCTAGAGGCGATGAAACGATTCGCCGAACAGTATGCTAAACGAACTGAAACCTATTTTTGTGCTGAACCCTCAGTGACAGCGGTAGTAATTGAAGGACTTGCCAAGCATAAGGATGATTTAGGTTCCCCCCTATGTCCCTGCCGCCACTATGAAGATAAAGAGGCAGAGGTCAAAGATGCTTTCTGGAATTGTCCTTGCATCCCCATGCGGGAACGCAAAGAGTGCCATTGTATGCTTTTCTTAACCCCAGATAATGATTTTGCCGGAGATCAGCAAACCATTGAGATGGAAGTGTTAGAAGAAGCCAGAAAAAGCATGGTTTGAGCTACCATATCACCAGTAACTAGGGAACAGGTAAAAGTTATTTTACCCCCCTCTAACTCCCTCTAACTCCCCCTTATTCACAGGGGGATTATATTATTTATGTAATGTCGCGGGTTGTGCTATAGGTAAGGATAAGACAATGGTTAAAGATATTCCTCCTGAGTTTTGGCAAGGAATTAATGAGTTTAATCAAAGGGAATTTTACGCCTGCCATGATACTTTAGAAGCTATCTGGATGGAAGCCGGAGAACCTGAAAAGCGGTTTTATCAAGGCATTTTACAAATTGCTGTTTCTCTGTATCATCTCAGTAATGATAATTGGCAAGGAGCAGTTATTTTGATGGGGGAAGGAATTTCTCGCCTGGGTTACTATCAGCCGAGTTATTTTGATATTAATGTCGATAAATTAGTGACGGAAACGGCGACCCTATTAAAGGCTTTGCAAGAATCAGGCAAGGAAAATGTGCAGGATTTTAGAGAAGGTTTGGAAAACCATAAAACTGGGATTTTGCCAACCATTGAAATTTTAGATACTACGTCTTTATAGGTTGAGCGTAATGGATTAAAAAAAACTTGGAAAACCGAAAATATATATCCCTTACCTATTCTTCATTGGGACAGTCAAATGCTGGCGCTTAGTCTGCTAAAGCTAACTTATCTTAAAGCTGCAACTTTTTTCTCCAGACGTTCCAACAAAGTGATAATTTGTTGGGAAAGAGGTTCGATTTTGTGAACTTCCGGGTAAGCTGATTCCACTTTACCCAGACATTTTAGGGTAATGCTATTTTTAGCGACCTGGTGAAGTTGACGGTGAACTTTTTCTAAGGACCTGATTTCCGGGCAATTGCCATATTCAGATAATCCTTTACCATCAAGCCACTTTCCCAGATAACAATCATTGTGGGAAAGCAAGCTGACATCAGGAAAAGTCTGTTCACTATCAGAGAGAAACCGACGGAATTTCATCTGTCAGAGGGTGTGTTGGGCTTTAACTAGGGACAAGTTAATCATTTTACTTGGGTTCCTTAACTAACAGGTTTTATTATAGCTTAACGATTCTATTTTAGGGAAAATTACTTAATGTTTTGTCATATCAAATAAGCCCCCAATATGATAGGATGGTTGTGGTGAATCAATCATCACAAGCGAACTAATATGACAATGGACGGTATGTCATCTACGGTTACATAAGAAAATATCCCGCCATTAGCTTGGATTTTTCCAGAGATTGTGTCAAAGTTAATCGGGAAATTAGGTTGTAAGGTAATATGACAAAACTCCGGGTTGGACTGTTGTTTGGTGGATGTTCGGGAGAGCATGAGGTTTCCATTACCTCGGCTAAGGCGATCGCCAATGCACTCTCTATAGACCCAAACCCCAGTAAATATGAGGTAGTCCCCATATATATAGAAAAAAATGGGGTGTGGCATAGAGGGACGGAGGCGGAAGCGGTTTTAGAGTCGGGTCAACCCCTAACAGTGACAGGGGAAGTGATACCAAGCGATCGCATTCCTAACCCCGCCACTGTCAAGGATATAGACCTTTGGTTTCCAATTCTCCACGGTCCCAATGGTGAGGATGGCACAGTTCAGGGTATGTTAACCTTAATGCAAGTGCCTTATGTGGGTTCGGGGGTTCTCGGTTCTGCGGTTGGTATGGATAAAATCGCCATGAAAATGGCTTTTTCTCAGGCGGGAATTCCGCAAGTGCGTTATCAAGCAGTGCGGCGTAGTCAAGTATGGTCTAACCCCTGTATTTTCCCGAAATTATGCGATGACCTTGATGCGGCTTTGGGTTATCCCTGCTTTGTGAAACCTGCTAATTTGGGGTCCTCTGTTGGCATTTCCAAAGTGCGATCGCGTCAGGAACTCGAAACCGCTTTAGATGCTGCGGCTACCTATGATCGGCGAATTATTGTAGAAGCGGGAGTCGAAGCCAGAGAACTAGAATGTGCTGTTTTAGGCAATGATTATCCGAAAGCGTCGGTGGTGGGAGAAATTAGCTATAATAGCGATTTCTATGACTACGAAACTAAGTATACTGATGGCAAAGCTAATCTGATGATTCCAGCGCCTATTGATACAGCGATCGCTTCTAAAGTCCGAGATATGGCGATCGAAGCCTTCCTCGCTGTCGATGCTGCTGGACTAGCGCGGGTGGATTTCTTCTATATCGAAAAAACCGGAGAAGTCTTGCTGAATGAAATCAACACCCTCCCCGGTTTTACAGCTTTAAGTATGTATCCGCAACTGTGGTCAGCCACAGGAGTCAGCTTTCCCGAATTGGTAAATCAACTCATTGAATTAGCCCTAGAAAGGCATACCCAAGCCGCTGAAGCCCCCTAATTCACTGCCCAAATACCCGATAAATCTGCCTTTAAAGACCTGGTAGGGTTGTAATGATCCCCCCCCTTAGCTGGGGGGTTAGTGGGCGTTAAATCGCCGGATTCACGGCGGAAAATAGCAATTTAGCTTAACCCTAGCCAAGCTAGTAGTCCCTGTTTGGTGAAATATTCGATCGCCAAGGTAATCACAAACCCAATCATCGCCGCGCGACCATTGAGGCGTTCCGAATAGGAGTTAAACCCAAATTTGGGTTCTTGTAAGTTGGGGGTTGTAGTTGGTTGAGGGGTTGTTGTAGTTGGTTGAGGGGTTTCTGTCATTAGATGTTTTAGTCCTTACTGCATCATGATTAAATTATAATATAATAATTTGTGTCTCGGTGACAGAGAACAGACCAACATAGAGGGAGAGGATAGAATAACCCATCAATAGATAGTCATTATTAGGATGATTAGATTTAACTATATCCCATCCGGTTATTCAACAAAAATTGGGAGTAAATCGCACCCCAGCCTAGCCTAGCCAATTAAATTAACCCACAGTCTTTTAGTCGTTGGCTGATGATTTCCAAATGTAGCCACCACTTACCTCCATTCATCACCCAAAGGCGGGTGGGAAGGTGTCCTCTGGGAAGATTAAAATTATAGCGAAAGCCCAGTGAGGGGTCGTGTCCGATATGGTTTAGCCAACCGACGCGATCGCAAAATTTCCCATAGTCTGACCCCACCTGTAGATAAATTTGAGCTTGAATACTAAACCCGAACCGATTATTACTATACTTCACCCATAAGTTATCTAAGATGGTTAAATCCTCACAAGGTAACTTTTTCAAATCATTATAATGTAAATAGGGTCGTCCGCCTTTCCCTAACGCGCGACATAATATAATCCAGGTTTCTCGGTCAGCTTCTCGCCATCTATGAGTCGCTAATAATTGCTGTAACTCTCCATAGTCTACACCCGTCTCGGAAGTCAAATCTTCATCATATCTGGGTTGAGTTAAGGCGGGTATGATTCGCCCTAACATTGCCTGAAAATTACCCTTTAAATTGTCAGTTAAATTCGCGGGTTCCGATGATGGGGGGGAGGTTTTATGCTTCCTAGTTTTTGAGGCTTTATGGGCGGTTTTAGGTGGGGACTGAGGTTTGAGAACTTTCTGGGTGGGAGGGGAGGTCTTGGGGGGTGATGTGGAGATAGCCGCTAACACTTCCGCCGCCGAATTATAGCGCTTTAGGATTTGATTATTGACTAATTTATCAAGGACTTTTCCTAATTTATCGCTAACCATACGTTCGGGGGATAAAAAATCGCGCCAAACCCATTTTTCGAGGACGGTATCATATAAATTCCAGGGGGAAACTCCGGTAAGTAAATATAAACAAGTTGCGCCTAAACTATATAAATCACTAGCTGGAAATACTCGCCCGCGAGTTTGTTCTGGTGCCATAAATTCGGGACTACCGATAATAGTTCCTGTGCGACTAATGGTGGTGGCTGTTAGTAACTTAGCCACGCCAAAATCAATTAATACTATCAGACCCTTTTCGATTATTTGAGATTCCGAATTTCTCGATTTTACTGATGGTCGAGGGGGTGGCTGCGGTAATGGTCGAGGGCGATCGCGAATTGACTTTGAGGATAAATTACCTATCGCTGCACTGGTGCTAGTTTCCCCTATGGTATCTGGGTTATTAAAAGCTATAGGAGAGGGTGGTAAAGGGTGTCTAAGACGGCGACGGATGAGGTTGGCTGGCTTGATGTCTCGGTGAATAATATCGCGATCGTGAATGAATTTCAGGACTGGTAATAAATCTCGTAATATCTGCCAAATTTTAGGTTCATCAAATAATCCGTCTTGTTCCAATTCTTGTAATAACGTTTTTCCCGGAATATACTCTTGAACTAATAGCAAAAGTTGATGTTCTTCAAAATAAGCTAATAGCCGTGGAATTTGAGGATGTTCCCCCAAACAATCTAAGCGCACCGCCTCTTGATTAAATAACTTGACAGCGTGATTATAGCTGGCATTTTTTTCGGAAAAATCAAACTCTTTAATTACACAATGAGGATGGGATGGTCTGCTTTCATCTCTCGCCAAAAAAGTCCGACCAAATCCTCCTTTTTCAATGGGCTGTAGGGGGCGATAACGGTTGTGTAACAACAGGGAAAATCCACAACTATGACAGTATTTTTCCTGGTCAGAATTTTGGGGTTGTAAACACTTGGGGTTAATACAATAACTCATGTTTTTTTTGATGTTAACAGCATTTTACAATCAGGCAATTTATCCAAATTTACGGCGGTACGGGAAAATTTAGGCTGTCGATTATAACGCAAGTCTAAGGCGGTTTTGAGAGGCTTTCAGGGCTGACTGGGGCGATTGTCCTAATAGTGTAGCTTCGATCGCCCTACCTAAATTTTCGGAAATGCGACTATATCCGGCAATATTCGGACGAGATACCGCCCAATTCATCTGCTGTAAAAAGACATTCAAAGCTGGTTGTTTAGCCACATATTCTTGATAACGGGGGTCAAGGCGAGTTTTTAAATTAATCGGCAAATATCCGGTTCCTAAACTCCACTCCGTTTGAAATTCCGATCCGACTACATATTCGAGAAACTCTAAGGCGGCTTTTTCTCGGTCTGGCGTGGTTTTCATCACCCACAAATTTTCACCCCCAACTACCGCCGCCTGTTGATTTTCTGCGGGAATAGGAAACACTCCATAATCAATACCAATTTGGTCGAGATAACCTAAAGTCCAAGGTCCGGTAATTTGCATCGCTACCCTACCAGAAATAAAGTTATCCTGTTCATAACCTCTTTCCGGTGCGGAGAGAATTGCTGAACCATCTTCTATCAAATTTGACCAAAATTCTAAGGCGGCGATCGCCCCAGGATTAACTAAATTGGCTTCACCATTTCTGACTAATTCTCCACCCGCACTATACATAAATGGTAGCCAGGTAAATACCGTCCATTCCCCTTTACCTAGGGGTAATACTATCCCATACTTCTCCCCTGCTGCTGTCAATTTGGCGGCGGTTTCTCGGAACTCTGACCAAGTGGAAGGTATGGTCTCAATTCCGGCGGCTGCAAATAAACTCGGACGATAAAAAATGGCTGTATTATTAGTAGCCATAGGTACAGACCAAATCTGATTTTCTAATTCCATTCCTGTCCATAAAGCCGGATCAATTTCTGCCTTTACCGGGGAGTTATTTAACCAATCTTGAATCGGTTTAATGGCATCTAATTCTACCAGTTGACCTGTAATAATTGGTGTATACCATAAAATATCTGGCGGCGCATTTCCGACTACTGCGGTTAAGATTTTCGGCATTTGTTGATCCGGTTGACCAATATATAGCGCTTCTACCTGAATATGGGGATGGTCTTGATTAAAGCGATCGACTAACTTTTGGAAAACATCCCGGTTGGGTGGGGGATTAATTCCATGCCACAAAGTTAGGTTAATCACTCCCTCTGTTGTCGGGGGTTGAAATTGACAACCACCCACTAATATACATAAACCTAAAATTAGGAGAATTTTACTCCACCATTTGAACGGGCTACTTTTACGGTGATTATCTGGAGATTTTGCCATAGTTTTATGCCTCGTTTTTGGGCTACAGTTGGGTTTGTTGTTGTACTAAATCTTCAGTCAGAGTTGCTAGTTTTTTTAAGTCCGCTTCTAATTCCCGCGCCCTTTGTTTATAGGTTTGTTTACGTTTTAGTGCCTCCCTGGCTAGGTCTTCCCGGTTTTGCTTCATGGCGTTAATTGCTACTTGATGCCAGGATTTCATTTCGGCTAAGGCTTCTTGATATTGGGGTTGAATATCATTCCACGCGGTTCTAATATCGGTTAAGGCATTATTAATTAACTGCGGTAAATTATCGTTGGGCGCTGTTCGTAAGGCTTTGGCGATCGGGTCGTTTAAATTCTCAACATTTATATGGTTGATAACTGGAATAAAATCACGAATTTGTCGGCTATCACTCACTCCGGTTACACACCAGGTGGCAAAATGTTCACAGTTATTAAATAGTAGATTATATTTGCGTTCCCCTAGCCGACTTTCTCCCCTTTGTATGGTGGTCTCGGGAATATAGCGGACTGGATAACTGCGAATATAAACTGGTTTACCTTTGCTAAAAGTTCTCAAGGATGTTCGTTCAATGGTTTCGCTGGGTTTGCGGTAATGGATAACTGTCCCGTCTCCACAGTCAATACCGTGATGTTCGTAGACTCCATCCATATTCAGAAATTCCCGGTAAACATAAATCTGATCTCCTCGCGCCATAGGACTCCACCTAACAAACCATTATCCTTCATAGTTTGACATAATTTAGTTGAGTTGACAGCGAATTGGTTATTATACCACAAACAGTGAAAACAGTCAACTGCGATCGCCTCATTTACTGGGGGATTTCCTCAACAATATACTATCAGGGAGGTGATTTAGATTCGAGGGTTAACCGTAAAGACTTGGTTAACAAGATTATACCATTAAATAAATCTTTAGTTTTGACAGGGAATCATTGTTATATAATGGGAGGAAAGGCTTTTGACATTATACTTAAACTTTTGAACAGGTCAAGGGCTGAATACGCCCATTGACAAACCATCAAAGGGCGCGAGTCCCTCAGTGAATTGATGAGGTAAGCCAGTCGGGTAATTTTGGCCAGTCCATAGAGTTTTTTGGTATATAGGCAATCGCCATAATTGGGCTGCACAAAGCTAAATTAGGGTTCGAGATAGACCTCACGGTCTACCCCTCCCATTCAGCAGCAGAACCGTACATGAG
>NZ_JARPLC010000113.1:0-16313 GCF_032350395.1 Limnospira sp. PMC 289.06 | reverse complement strand
TGTTGGGTGACTTCTGCTAAGACTTTTTCTAGGAGGGGACTCATCATTGACCTCAACTTTGGGATTTCTTTGATTGTACTACTTTGAGAGGGTAAAGGGGAAAAAGTCTGGGAGAAGAAACTTGGTTTCTACTAGCATCTGGTGTTTATTCACAAAGATTTAACAAAGAAACCGGGTTTCTCACTTGCGGGGATGGGGTAAAATCCCGATGGTATCCCCTACCCGGTGTGTGGCTATGGATGAACAGCGAGTCCAGGCTGAGTTTTTGATGCAAAATGTTCCAACAACATTCTATGAATAAAAATATAGCCCCCACCAATCTTTTGTAAAAATATTCGTTCCGTGGCATGATCCAGAAACTTGGCATAATTCCAAGGAGCTTTACCACTTAGGGTTAAGATAACTCTCAGTGCAAAGTGTTGAATACAGGCAAACATTGCTGGCGAAAATATCCACATAAAGCTCGTAATAACTGCACTCCATAATACAGGAAAACTTGTCAAAATTGTAAATACGCCAAATCCAGTAATCAATATAAATAGCAAGATAATTCCATTTCTTAGTGATGTGTAAGTTCCTTGGTTAGGATTTATAGTTGAGTCTATAACATATTCTTCTGAATCGCTTAGTAATATAAGCCAGAAGACGAGTGCCAAAATCCAGAATACAAATGACCAGTTTAATAAAATTTCTGCTATGAGAGGTGAGGATAAGGTTATATATAAATTTTGAAAAATATATTCAGCAATTATTAGAAACAAAACTAATATTGTTGCGGCAGTACCTATAATTAATGCCATAAAACCTAATGTCCCTAAAAAAGTGCTTATTTTTAAAGATTGCATAGGATTGATTTTTGTTAAACTAGCTAATATAACTCCATATATAAAAAAACATAAAATAAATAATATTTTTGATAAAATTGATATATTCACCAAATACACCAAACTTAATCCCCATAACATAGGAATGCTAAAAAGAGTCGCGCCATACCAAAATCTTTCTTGTTCTGACAACCAACTAGGCTGCATCCGCTCAATTAAAAATATAGTTTGAGATTTACTCGACATATTTTGGCTTAACCAAGTTAGCCAGCGAAGCGTTTGCTGATCGGAATATTGCTGATTCTGCTGACGACGATTTAACATTTTATGGATATACTTATTGAATAAATGATCTCGTCTTTTTTCTAAAGGCATTTTGGGTAATTCATTGGCAGAAATCCCCTCATAGGTAATGGCAACAATGGAAAGTATTAGTGGAGTTTTCGTCAATTCTTGTAACACCGCATCATTGACCCATACTTCTTTTATTCCTTGTAGTTGCTCGCCTACCTGGTCAAAATAATCCTTGATTTGTTCTAGGGTTAAATCTTCAATGAAGATAGCCCCTTGAAATTCTAAACGGCTAGAAAGAGATTCATAGTCTTTGATACGGCTACAAACAATCATCTCGGTTGTTCCGTAACTATTTTTGAAGTCATTGATAGCAATGACACAATCATTTCTACGTTCCTCAGCTACCTCATCTAAACCGTCTAATAACAATAAAAAATCTTGATTTTCCAGCCAATTTTTGCCGATTTTTTGTGGTATCTGATATCGAGTTTCTAGTTCTTCCAACAGCCACTCGGCAAGACTTTGCTTTTTCGCTGCCGCCCAAGAAGACAGGTTAAAAACTACAGGAATGGGCAGTTCAGTATTTTGCTCCGCACGCTGAATTAACTCCTCTGCTATTTGTAGCAAAGTAGTTGTTTTCCCCGAACCTGGATCTCCTAAAATGAGCATAGTGCAACCTTTCCCCATTTTGTCAAATTGGTTGATTGCCTTAGTACCTTTTGGCAAACTTCTGCGAGGCTGTTCCGGTGTTTGCCAATCTAATCGCACGGCATCAAATCGCTCTTCTAACCCTAACTCAATTGGCGCTCGGTCAGATAGAGAACCTTTTAAAACTCCTTGAATCCAATAGTTTTTAACTTTGTTTAGTAGTGCTTGACGGTTCTTATAGGCTTGGGGAGTTAGATTTGATGAACTAGAGGGTGTAATTATGGGTTTTTGCCGTATTTGTAAAAAAGCTATGAGAGTTGGCAATAATGTTCCCATAACAAACAAAAATAAAGATGCATAACCTGCATATTGAACTAGCTCATTGGGCAAATGATCTCCCTTGAGTAATAGGAAGAGGACAATACTTCCAATCACTGGGGGTAGTCCAATCAACCAAGCACGGTTTGTTGTTTCAGAAGTTGTTTTAGAATTACTGGACTGAGTGCTACAGAAGCCAATTCCTACCATAGAGAATACTGTTAGCCCAAAAAATAGTTGTTCTGGAATTGGTAGATCGGATTTTCCTGGTAGTTGATTAATGCCCCAACACATGACACCATTCAATGCTGTTGTCATTAAACTAGGTAGGGAAGCACTCAATTTTCTCATTGCGTTTACAGCAGAATACTCATTTAGGCTTTGATGCTATATTATTCCCCGATAACTTGCAACAAAATTAGCTAACAGTATACTTCTGTAACATTTTAGGGCTGTAGCCACGTCAATATCAGCGACCTGCGCCGTCAAATCGCCAGCTACCAACAACAACTCGCCTACACCCCCAGGGACACCCTCACCCCCACCACCGAAAAACACCCCAACCAACCCTCACCGGAAACCCTCATCCGCCAACAACTCCAAGCCGCTAACCAGCAATTCCAAGACCTGCTCACGGAACTCGACGACCCCAACTTTACCCTCACCCAACAAGTCCCCGCCCAACTCCCGGACTTGCGCCGCCTCCTCCCGCCCCAAACCGCCCTCATGGAGTGGTATCTCCCCAGGGAAGCGGAATCCGGGTTTTACGCCTTCCTCGTCACCCGCCGAGACGAGCAAATCCAGATTACCCCCCACCACTTCAGCGCCGAAGACCGCGAACACCTGGACCAAGCCCTCCAGGACTACCGCAGCGACTACGGACAACGCTCCTGGAATCAGCAACTCCCCCAACACCTGGAAACCCTCAGCGCCGCCTTGCAACTCCCCCGCCTTCTGGGTGAATTATCCCAGATTCAACAGCTTATCCTGATTCCCCACCGGGAACTGCGCCTCATCCCCCTCCACGCGCTCCCTGTCCCCTCTTCTCCCCTCTCTGGCTCTGGGAGAGGGGCTGGGGGTGAGGGCAAACCCCTACAAGACGGGTTCCCGGTGCAATATGCCCCCAGTTGTCAAATTCTCAACAACCTCCAGCAGCGTCCCCCCTCAACGGGGAAACCATCCCCTTTTTCGCCATTCAAAACCCGACGGAAGACCTGGACTATGCGGAGTGGGGGGTGGAACTCTTACTGCGCCAATTCAGCCCCCATCAAGTCTTGCGTCGCGACCAAGCTATCCTGGAGAATTTAAGCCAACCCCAGACCCAAACCTTCCTGGAACAGAGTCACGCCGTCCACTTTGGCTGTCACGGTGAATTTGACGATCGCAACCCCCTCAACGCCTATCTGAGACTGACCAATCTTTCAACGGTCTTAATATTCCCCTCTGTCGCCTGCTGGTGCTGTCGGCTTGCAAAACTGGCTTGGTGGAAACCTCCCACACGGATGATTATGTGGGATTAGCCAGTGCGTTTTTCTACGCCGGAGCGCGAACGGTGGTGGCCAGTCTCTGGAATGTGGATGAACTGGCGGCGACTCTGGTGACCCTGCGCCTCTATCAAATTTTACCGGATTATTCCTCGGTGACAGTGGCTTTGCAAGCGGCTCAAACTTGGTTGCGGGGGGTATCTTGTGATGAGATTCTCGACTGGCTAAAACATGAGCAGAAGGCGACCCCGGAGGAAGTGGAAGAAGTGGAAGACCGTTTGAGTTTATTTGATGACCCTCCCTTTGCAGAGGCTTGTTATTAGTCTGCGTTTAAGGCGATGCAGCATAATCTGATATAATAAACGGTTATTACTGCCCTTATAGCAACTGATCTAAAGTTACCTTAATGAATAGTTGTGACCGCTCCAAGCATCTGTATATTTATCCTGATTTTGATGAAATAATCAAAGATACAATTCGCTTTTTTAATGGAACACCTGTACATCCCATATCTATCCAATACCGTTTTCCAGGAACCGGAGTATATGCCATATATTGCATCAGAAAAACCGAGATTTATTCAAGATTTTATTTAATTAATAGGACGGCATTTCGCGCACCTATCTATGTAGGAAAAGAGGTTCCTAAAGGCTGGCGAAAAGCCATGCAGTCCTTCTCTGTTAATTCTCAAGGCTATGAGCTAAACAATCGAATTAGAGAACATAGCCGCAGCATCAATCTTGGAGAAGGCTTAGAGCCGTCTGATTTTTTCTGTCGTTTCATGATTCTTGAAGGTAAAGAGAGTGATTTCATCGGTACTGTAGAAGCGGCACTAATTAGAATATATCAACAAATTTGGAACACTTTAATCGATGGATTTGGTAATCACGATCCGGGTAAAGGTAGATATAAACAAGCAAAATCTGACTGGGATGTTTGTCATCCAGGACGTTCTTGGGCTGACAAGTGTCAAGGAATTCATGCTGACAAAAAACAACTGCTTCAAAGTATTGAAATTTTCATGTCTGGATTGAGTGTAGAAGATGTCTAAATTGTCGGGTTTAGAGTTGTTTGCTGGTGCGGGTGGATTAGCCAAAGGTTTAGAAATGGCTGGCATTGAGCATAAAGCCTTAGTTGAGATAGATCATAATGCTTGCCTAACATTAGCTGGTAACTATAAACCAGAATTGATTTATTATGTTGATATTCGCTCATTAAATTTCGCTGAATTTGGTCATATTGACCTCATTTCAGGGGGCCCGCCATGTCAACCCTTTTCTATGGGGGGAAAGCATAAGGGACATTTAGATCGGCGAGATATGTTTCCCTATGTGTGTAAAGCGATTAGGGTTTGTACACCCAAGGCATTTATATTTGAAAATGTTAAGGGAATTTTACGCCAATCATTTAGGCGTTATTTTGATTACATTATACTCAGATTGACCTATCCTGAAGTGGTGATTAGAGATTCTGAATCCTGGCAAGAACATCTAATCAGGCTGGAAAATACTAGAGATTTTGGTAGATATCACGGAGTTAAATATAATGTTGATTTTCGTTTATTAGATGCTGAGAATTATGGCATACCTCAACGTCGGGAGCGAGTTTTTATTGTAGGGGTCCGAGAAGATTGGCAACGAGAGTGGTCTTTTCCTCAAGAATCTCATTCTTTGGAGTCGTTGCTGTGGTCACAATATGTGAGTTTTGACTACTGGAATAATCATGGAGTTAAAGCATCAGCATTTGAAGACTTGAACCAAAGAACTAAGCAGAAAATTGCTCAACTCAGACAACAACCTACCCTGTTCCCTCCTCCCCTAAAACCTTGGAAAACAGTTCGGGATCAAATTGGGGAGTTGCCAAAACCTGATGCTGAAGGTAGTTTTGATGTAGAGCATATTTTAAGGGAAGGGGCTAGATCGTATCCGGGACATACTGGAAGTTATATTGATATGCCATCTAAAACTCTCAAAGCCGGAGACCACGGCGTTCCTGGGGGAGAAAATATGATTCGATATGAAGATGGCGCGATACGCTATTATACCATCTTTGAAGCTAAACGAATTCAAACCTTTGCTGATAGCTACAGGATTTGTGGATCATGGACAGAATCAATGAGACAAATTGGTAATGCCGTACCTGTAGAACTAGGTTATTACCTAGCTAAGTCTTTAGTGAAGACGATCGCTTGAACATCTCACTCCCTAGAGTCTCGGTGGGAAACAATAAACTCGGTTTCTGGGAGGGTTTGATGCTAAACTAATTTGAGGCAAATATGGTGTAATAATAAGCTAAAATATGTTAACAGATATTGCTCCAGGGGCACGAATTCTTTGCCGGGATGCTGAATGGTTGGTTAAATCTGTGGCCCTGTCTTCTGATGGCGATCGCATTATTGAAGCAGTGGGAGTGTCGGAATTTCTCCGGGGTCGTCGTATTCGCTTCCTGGAAGAGTTGGAAAAAAAAGACAGGAAACGGGGTTTACAAGTGTTGAAACCCGAAGAGACTAATTTGGTTATTGATGAAACTTCTGGTTATGTCCGTAGTTTATTATTTGTTGAGGCTAATTTAAAGCAAACTATCCCGGAAGATGGGCGGATTTATTGGGGACATAAAGCCGCTATGGATGCCCTGAATTATCAGCTTATTCCGGCGACTAAAGCCCTACAAATGCCTCGCCAACGCTTGTTAATTGCTGATGCGGTGGGGTTTGGTAAAACTCTGGAATGTGGTATCCTGGTAACTGAGTTAATTGGGAGGAGGAAAGGTCGCCGGATTTTAGTGGTTACTACTAAGTAAATGATGGGGCAGTTTCAAAAGGAGTTTTGGCTGCGGTTTACTATTCCTTTGGTGCGTTTGGACTCTGGGGAAATTCAACGGGTGCGATCGCGACTTCCGGGAAATCATAACCCTTTTCACTATGATGACCGGACAATTATTTCTATTGATACCCTCAAACAAGACCGGGAATATCGCAGTTATTTAGAACAGGCTCACTGGGATATTATTATAATTGATGAAGCCCATAATGTCGCCCGCAGAGGTAAGGGTCAGTCGGCTTCGCAGCGGGCGAAATTGGCTGAACGTTTAGCTACTCGTTCGGATACTTTGATTTTGCTTTCCGCCACTCCCCATGACGGGAAACCGGAGAGTTTTGCTAGTTTGATGAATATGCTAGATCCGACGGCGATCGCTAATGAAAGTAACTACACTAAAGATGATATCCATGACCTCTATTTGCGGCGGTTTAAAAAAGATGTTTTGCGGGATTTAAACCAAAGTCTCCCTGAACGGAATGTGGAACCTGTAGAAGCGATCGCCTCCCCCCCAGAAGAGGCAGTTTTTCGGCAACTCCACGATTTGCAATTGGTCAGTATTGACCGAGGCAAAAGTGCCGGACAGCTATTTAAAACTACTCTCCTCAAGGCATTCTTATCTAGTCCGGCGGCGGGTATGGAAACCGTGAAAAATCGCCTGAAAACTTTACACAAAAAGCTGGATATATCCACGAAATTAGACCAGGAAGAATTGACTGATTTGGCGGCAGGTTTGGCGGCAATAGATAACGGGATTTTTTCTAAGTATCAGCGACTTCTCCAACTGATTAAAACTGAGTTTAATTGGACTAAAAAAGACCCGAAAGACCGCTTGGTAATTTTTACCGGACGTTGGGAAAATTTGCGGTTTCTGGAGGCGGAACTACCCCAAGACTTGCGCTTAAAACCAGAGGCGATCGCTCGTTTAGATGGGGGTATGGCAGATATTGACCAAGTGGAAATTGTCGATAAATTTGGCTATGAAAATTCCCCGGTGAGGATTTTAATTGCTACGGAAGTGGCATCATAAGGGTTAAAGCTGCACTATCTTAGCCATAAATTGATTCACTTTGATATCCCTTGGTCGTTGATGACTTTACAGCAGCGAAACGGACGGAGCGACCTCTACGGAAAAACTCGAAAACCGGAAATTCGCTATCTGCTGACTCGCTCCCAGGTTGAACGTATGGATGAGGTGGAGCGTATTATTAAAGTCCTTTTAACTAAGGATGAACAGGCGATTAAAAATATTGGCGATCCTTCCGTATTTATGGGGGTATTTGACCAGGAAAAAGAAGAAAATTTGACCGCTGCTGCTATTGAAAGCGGAGTGTCGGCGGTGGATTTTGCAGAGGAGTTAGACCGCAACGCCAAGGGAGGGGGAGATGTCGATATTTTTAGCTGGTTTGAGTCGGAGTCTTGGGATACTGATGAGGGGGTTTCCATGGACTCTAGCCAGGGTGAACCTCTGGTGGAAACGGGGAGTTTGTTAAGTCTATTTCCGTCAATTTTTCAGTTTACCGCTACGGCTTTAAGGTTCATTAATTCCCAGACCAGTCCGGTTCATAATCTCCAAATTAACGAAGATGAAGGGTTTATTGAATTGCAACTTACTCAAGAGTTAAAAAGCCGTTACGATCGCCTTCCTAAAGAAATACAACCCCAGGATAATCGGTTATTATATCTTAGCGATCGCCCCGAAGATATGATGCGGGCCATGGAACAAGCGCGAACCGAAGACGCGGACTGGTCGGCTGTTAAATACCTTTGGGAATTGCATCCTTTGGTAGAATGGATTAGCGATCGCTGTTTATTTTATTTTGGCAGAAATCAAGCACCTGTGATACAATTATCTCAGGGATTAGAATCCGATGAGGTGATTTTTATCTGCTTTGGTAGTTTCCCCAACCGCCGAGGAACTTCCGTCCTAAATCGCTGGGTTTCGGTTATCTTTAAACAAGGGAAATTTCAGCGGGTTGAACCCTTTGCGGAAACTCAGGAACGCACGGAATTAGGACGGCATGAGTTGCCGAATTCCGGGACGGTTAATATTGATGATTTACTCCATTTACGGAGTCCGGCTATTCAGCAAGCGCGGCAATATCTTCAGCCGGAAAGGAAACGGTTTCAAGACCAGTTAAATCCTCAGTTAGAGGCACAACGGGAACGCCTGGAAAGGCTGCAAGGCTATCATGTGGAACAGTTAGAGTTGCGGTGGGAAAGTGATAATATTTCGGCTAATCTGAAGCAGGATAAACAGCAGAAAGAACGCCATAAAATTGACAAGATATTCGAAGATTATCGCGATTGGGTAGAGTTGTCAATGACTACGGAAAGCGAACCTTATCTCAAGTTGATTTTGTGATTCAGCAAGCATAGAAACCCGGTTTCTTTGTCGAGAAGTCTAGAAACCCGGTTGATTTGAGAAACCGGGTTTCTTATCCCCCCCCACCAGAAACCGGGTTTCTTATTTCCGGGTTTCTTATTTCCGGGTTTCTTTTAGCTTCTATTCATCAAGTAGTAAGTGCTGAATTGATGAGGTTTGGATATGACTTTCGACAAAAGACCGATAATCATTCACCGAATTAAAAAGCGATCGCACCCCATCAATTTTCGGCAAAGTTCCCCCACGCAATTGGAGATATTCGGGATAGCTAGAAAACTCCCAATCTTCGGGTTTTTTAACCAAATTAGCCTTAACTGGGTTGAAATGAATATATCGTGTTAAATGGAATAAATATTCATCATTATCAACAGCGATCGCTTGAAATCTACCTTGAAATAAACCGCCAACCCTGTCATACTGCTTGTTAATTGCTTTCACATAAGACAAGCTAAATTTTTGCATCACCTCAGAAAAACAATTCTGTTTAAAATATACCAATAAATGATAATGATTAGGCATCAAACAATAAGCAATAATATCAGCCACATTAGATTCAACCAAATATTTTCTAATCAGGCGCAAAAAATGAATATAGTTATCTTGGGTAAAAAAATAATTGGATGATTATTACCTCGATTATAAATATAGTAGTAATGACCCGTTTCAAAAACAATTTGGCGACGTGGCATTTCCAATCAACTCCCACAACTTCAACTTTTATAACTCCGTTAAATTTTAGCGCAAGAGAGGTCTAGAAACCCGGTTTCTTTTTCGAGAAGTCTAGAAACCCGGTTTCTTTGAGAAACCGGGTTTCTTGTTGGTCGTGAGTAGTGTAAAATGAAAATTTACAGGGTTTCTTTGACTATGAGCCGGGGTTATCGAATATTATGTTAATCGGAATTGCTAACGAAAATGAATTTTATGCCGCCTATTATTTGGATGCAATTTTAACCGAAGACCTAAAGACGATCACCTCGGAGGTGGGGGCAAATCAAGGGCCGCCGTCCCAGGCTTTGGGGAGGCTGCGGGGAGATTATTTTCGCCTTAAAACTCGCACCCAAACTATTAATATAGATAAAACTGAAATTCTCGGTCAGCAACGGCAGTTTTTTCGGCAGGTTTTGGAGGTTTTGGGGTATCAGTGAGAACCGGGGTTAAAGTGGTTGGATAATGATACCTTGCTCCCTATTTTGGCGGAAGTTAGACAGAGTTCTGGAATGCCAAATTTGTGGGCTTTGGAAGGGTTTAATCCTACCGGAGAACCTCTCGATATTCTCTCCCTGGAATTTGACCCTATTCAAAGTTAAGATTTCCCGGAATTTCGGGTCGATCGCTTTCAACAAACCTGGCTAAATTCTACCATGGAAGATATCGTAACTGATGTGGTTTTTGGTCAAAATGAACCCCCCCGCTGGGTGCTATTAATTAGTGTAGACCAGATAGCTTTAATTGACCGTTATAAATGGAATGCTTCCCGGTTGTTAAGGTTTGATTTAGAGCAGATTTTAGCCGATCGCGATCGCCATTCTTTGTTCGCTACCGCTACCCTGTTACACCGCGATCGCATTTGTCCAGCGGAAGGAATGGCGTTGTTAGATACCCTTGATGAAAATAGTCACCGCCATACTTATAGCGTTTCCGAAGACTTGAAATTTGCCTTACGGGAGGCGATCGAACTTTTGGTAAACGAGGTTATTTATTATCGGCGTAAAGTGGGGGAAAGGGTGTATTCCACCCAGGAACAAACCCAAAAGGGAGAACAGGAAATTGACCCCAACCTGTTAAAAATCCAGTGTTTGCGGTGGGTTTATCGACTGCTATTTATCTTTTATATTGAAGCGTGACCCGAGTTAGGTTATGCCCCCATGGGTTCTGATATTTATCGGGAGGGATATAGTTTAGAAACCCTGCGAGACTTGGAACAGGTGGAGTTACTTTCTTCCGAGGACTCCGAAGGCTATTATATAGATACCTCTATTCGTCGTTTATTTAAATTATTGTGGTTTGGATATCCTGAAGAAGACCATAAACAAGCGGAACTTTTGCCGAGGAAAACAGCCATTTATAATACCTTCCGTTTACCCGCCTTAAAAAGTCATCTGTTTGACCCCGAATATACCTCCATGTTAAACGGAGTCAGGTTTCGCAATTCCGTCCTACAGAAAGTCTTGGAATTGATGTCTTTGTCGCGGTCAGGACAAGGACGACGGGGACGCATTAGCTACGCGCAATTGGGGGTTAACCAGTTAGGGGAAGTTTACGAGGGTTTATTGAGTTTATCCGCTTTTTTCGCGGAGGAAAACCTCTACGAAGTTCAACCCGCCGCCAAAAAACCTCTACCAAGACAGACACCGAAGACGACGACGAAGACCAACCCACAGTTAAACCCAAAGCCGCGAAAGGTTCCCAACCACACAGTGAATTAGAGGTGGCTTATTTTGTTCCCGCTGACCGTTTGGAGGAGTTAAAAACCGAGGAGTTGGTGACAGACCCCCAGACGGGAAAAACTCCCCGCAAACATGAGAAAGGGAAATTTTTGTTTCGGTTAGCGGGAAGAGACCGCCAAAAAAGTGCCAGTTATTACACTCCCCAAACCTTAACCAAATGTTTAGTAAAATATGCTCTCCAAGAACTTTTAGCCGACAAGACCGCTGACGATATTTTAAAGTTAACCGTCTGCGAACCAGCTATGGGAAGTGCGGCTTTTTTTAATGAAGCTATAACTCAATTAGCGGACGCTTATTTACAGCGAAAAGAGGAGGAACTTAATCAACGGATACCCCATGAAAACATCACCTTAGAGAAGCAGAAAGTCAAAATGCTGCTGGCTGACCGCAATGTATTTGGCATTGATAAAAACCCCATAGCCATGGAATTAGCCGAGGCTTCCCTGTGGTTAAATTGTATCTATGGGGAAAAAGACAGCCGCCAAATATTCGTCCCCTGGTTTGACTTGCAATTGCATTGTGGGAACTCCCTGGTGGGTGCGAGACGACAAATATACCCCCGCCAAAAGGTGAGTCAAGGTAAAAAAACCTCTCCTGGTGGGAAATGCCGCCGTCACCGATACCCCTGGGAGAAACCTTCCCGGAAGACGGTATTTTTCACTTTTTGTTAGGGGACCCAGGTATGGCTAATTATACGGATAAAGTGATTAAAAAACTCACCCCCGCCGCCATAAAACAGATTAACCAATGGCAGAAAGAATTTATCAAAACTCCCCTAAATGCCGACCAAGCCGACTATGGGATATACCTATCAACTCGCATTGATGAACTGTGGCATACTTACGCCAAGGAATTAGCCACAATGCGCCAACGGACTACCGACAGATTAACGGTGTGGGGACAACCGGAACAGGAGAAACGGGAAGTTCCCCTAGCACAAAAAGATAAAATCTACGAACAGGAAAAACTCTCGCGGGGGGTGAGTAATTCATCGGATTATCGGCGGCTAAAGTTGGTGATGGACTATTGGTGCAGTTTATGGTTTTGGCCGCTAGAGGAGGCGGAAAACTTACCGAGTCGGAAGGAGTTTTTCAGCGACATAGGGATGATTTTAGGGGTGACGGAAATGGTATCCTCCCAACAGTTATCTTTATTCTATCTTTATTCCCGGAAACTCAAACACCCCAGCAAGCGGAGGATTTTATTAAGAAATTTGGTTTTGTGGACTTGGAGAAGTTCAAGGGTTTTTCCCTCGGTTGCAGTTGGTGGAAACTTTGGCGGAAACTTATAAGTTTTTCCATTGGGAGTTGGAATTTGCGGATATTTTCCTAGAGAGAGGCGGGTTTGATTTAATGATTGGTAACCCTCCCTGGGTGAAGATACAATGGCAAGAAGGGGATATATTGGGGGAATATGACCCGTTGACGGTGATTAGAAAGTTATCGGCGAGTGAGTTGGCGAAACGGCGGGAAGATTTATTTAGTAAATACCCAAAGTTACAAGCGGCATATCTTCAGGAATATGAAGAGTCACACGGAACCCAGAATTTCCTCAACGCGGTGCAAAATTATCCGTTATTGAAAGGGTCGCAAACCAACTTATTTAAGTGTTTCCTTCCCCAAGCCTGGAATTTTGGCAAGTCTGGCGAGGTGTCGGGTTTCTTACACCCATAAGGGGTTTATGATGACCCCAAAGGGGGAACTTTGCGCCGGGAATTATATCGGCGGTTAAAAGCACATTTTCAGTTACAGAATGAGATGAAAGTTTCTTTGTTTAAAGATGTTCATAATGAAACAAAATATAGTATCAATATATATAAGAAACCCCGTAGTCAGGATGATACAATTATTCGCTTTGTTCATATTGCCAATATTTTCAGCGTTGCCACTATTGCCGAATGTTTTGACTCTCCGGGCATGGGTTTAATTCCAGGGATTAAAAATGATAAGGGCAAATGGGAAACCAAAGGTCATCCGAGCCGAATTATTAGCGTTAATTCCGAGACCTTACAGCTATTTGCGAGATTATATGATGCGGAAGGAACCCCCGCCGAGGAAGCGCGACTCCCGGCTTTACATTCGCAAAACTTAGTCAGTGTATTAGAAAAGTTTGCCACCCAAGAAAAGCTACTGGGTAATTTACAAGGTGAATATTATGCCCTAGAAATGTGGCATGAAACTAATGCTCAAAAAGAGAAGAAAATTCGCCGAGATACTCAGTTTGCGAAGTCTCCCCAAGACCTGATTTTATCAGGACCCCATTTCTTTGTCGGAACACCATTAAATAAAACTCCGAGAAAAGTTTGCACAGCTAATAATCATTATGATATTATTGATTTAACGGCAATTCCCGACGACTATCTACCGCGCACTAACTACGTCCCCGACTGTTCCCCTGCTGAATACCGTCGTCGCACTCCCTGCGTTCCCTGGGATGACCAAAAACCCGTCACTGAGTTTTATCGGGTAGTTAATAGAGAAATGATTGGTTCATCAGCAGAAAGAACCTTTATTCCTGGTATGATGCCTCAAGGTATTGCTCATGTTAATACCTGTATAGGAACAAGTTTTCAAGAGACAATCAAAGCCGTTGACTTTCTGGCTATGGGAATGAGTCTCCCCATTGATTTCTTTGTGAAAACAACTGGAATGGGTCATGCAAATCAAAATATTTTAAAACTTCTGCCTTTAATTCCAGAAAACTTTACACTTAAACCCGCTTTACGAGTTCGCACTCTAGCGTTAAATTGCCTAACAGTGTATTATGGTGAATTATGGGAAGAATGCTGGGAGGAAGGATACCGTGAAGAGAGATGGACAAAAGGGGAAGACCGGCGACTGAATCAAAACTTTTTCGGTAATTTAACCCCAGAATGGCGAAATAACGCCTTGCGGAGTGACTACGAACGTCGTCAAGCGTTAGTAGAAATAGACGTATTAGCAGCCATGTCGTTAGGGTTAACCCTAGAGGAACTCATCACCATATACAGGGTACAATTCCCGGTGATGCAGCAATATGAAAAGGAAACCTATTATGATATGAATGGTAGAATAGTGTTCACGACCAGCAAAGGGTTAACGGGGGTAGGTTTACCGCGCCAAGGGAACGCGAAAAAGCAAATCATCGGTTGGGAAGACATCAAAGACCTCGAAAGTGGTATCATAGAAGTAACGGTTACCGACGACACGCTCCCCCAGAGTCCAACGACTCGGAAAATCGCCTACGAAGCGCCTTTTATATTATGCGATCGCATTTAGGACTACCGCACAGTGTGGGAAACAATTAACAATTAATAATTGATTTAGAGGAGATTCGATTATGGACACCATAACACACTATCGGCAAATTGTCAAAGACCCTTTATTCCAGCAGCCTATAAACCGGGTTTCTTTGAGAAACGGGGTTTCTTTATCCCTCCACCAGCCACCCCGGAAACCTCCTTTCTTACTCCAGCAGCCTATAAACCGGGTTTCTTTGAGAAACGGGGTTTCTTTACCCCCCCACCAGCCACCCCGGAAACCTCCTTTCTTACTCCAGCAGCCTATAAACCGGGTTTCTTTGAGAAACGGGGTTTCTTTGTCGTCCTTGGAGAAACGGGGTTTCTTATCCCCCCAGGAGCCGATCAACCCGGTTTCTTCCCCCCAATTGTTAATTATTGGTTATTAATTAAGACCACCCGGAAACCGGGTTTCTTTTTCGAGAGGTCTAGAAACCGGGCTTCTTTGAGAAACGGGGTTTCTTATCCCCCCCAGGAGGCGAGAAACCGGGTTTCTTATCCCCCCAGCAGCAGCGACCCGGGACGGAAACCTCGTTTCTTGGTCGAGAGGTCTAGAAACCCGGTTTCTTATCCCCCAATTGTTAATTGTTAATTATTAATTATTAATTAAGAGAAGAGAGATGTTTCCTTCAGTTGTAGCCGCCCAAATTAGGAACTGTGTTTCCGACTATTTGATAACGACGTTTCGACCGACAACGCCAGGGTTCCAGGGGTTGATTGAACGATTCCTGAAAACGGCTAATAACCTCTATCGAGGACCTTATGTTTCGGTGGGTTTACCGTTTCGACAGGGTACAATTGGCGAGGACTATTTCCCGGAAATTCCCCTGAGTTTTATCCCGTTTTTGCACCAAGAACGCGCTTTTAATCGCCTCAGTCCCCCTAACTATCAGTCAACTATAATCGCCACGGGGACGGGTTCGGGGAAAACGTAATGTTTCTTAATTCCCCTCCTAGAACATTGTCGCCAACAGGGGAATAAACCGGGGATAAAAGCCATTTTAATTTATCCTATGAACGCTTTAGCCACGGACCAAAGTAAACGTATCGCCCAAATAATTGAGAAAACCCCGTCGCTAAAAGGTCAGGTTACGGCTGGGTTATATGTAGGGGAAAAAGACGAAAAACCCACGCGTGTGATGACCCCAGAAAAGGTGATTACTGATAAAGAGATGTTGCGAAAGTCTCCCCCAGATATCCTGCTGACTAACTATAAAATGTTGGACTATCTGCTAATTAGACCGGACCTTCAAGCTTTATGGACAAATAATGAACCGGAAACTTTGCGCTATTTGGTAGTTGATGAATTCCATACTTTTGATGGCGCACAGGGGACGGACTTGGCTTGTTTGTTGCGTCGGCTAAAACACCGCCTAAAAACTCCCCCAGGACATTTGGCTTGTGTGGGAACTTCGGCGACTTTAGGGAACAAAAGTGATAAAACGGAAATCTTAGCATATAGTAAAACTATCTTTCAAGAAGAGTTTGAGGCGGCGGCTTTAATTGAAGAAGACCGCCTAAGTGATGGGGAATTTTGGGGGAATGCTTTATTAAACGTCCTCCCCCTACCGAGGTTAGAGGACTTGGAAAAACTGCAACCGGACAACTACACCGACCCGGAAAACTATCTACAAACTCAAGCGCAACTTTGGTTAAACCCGACTACAGAAACGGATACTTTTATTAATAAACCCATAGACGACCAGTGGCGGGTAGAATTAGGGAAGGAACTAAAAAGCCTCCCAATTATCCATAATTTAATCAGGGGTGCGAGACGTTCAGGCATGAAATAGGGATGAGATACCCGAAATAGCTGCCT
>NZ_JARPLC010000112.1:0-16461 GCF_032350395.1 Limnospira sp. PMC 289.06 | reverse complement strand
GTGGTGCGTCAGAGTTTAAAGGCTTTCTATTTACCCCAAAATTATCTCAATCTGACGCACCCTACTGGCTTAAAAAATGCCATGTTGTTTTTAACTACCTTGCACCAAATTATCACAATCTGTTTCCGTCGATTTACCTTCTATCAACTCTTCAAAAAGTTGATTCAGCGACTTTTCTTTGCTAACCTGATTTAACATGATCCGGTCATCAGCAAACCTATTAATCACTTCTTTAGCTAAATAATATTCTTGGGAATTGGGTTGACAAAAACCAGCATCAAATTCCCTAAACCCCAACAAATAAGAGAGAGATAAAAACACATTTTGCTTATACTGATTATTCAAGGAAGTGGGGTTTTGTTGCCGTAAATACTCTAAAATTTGCCGAAAATGATTTCGATAATTTAAGATATTACCAGCATCTTGGAAATTAAAATACCATAGTAAAATTCGACCATAACCCCACATATATCCTTCATTAGTGAATCGTTCCGAATTATTGCATAAATTAAAATATTGTTGTTGTCTGGATTCATTTATAGCAGTTCTCGCCAAATAAAGGAAATATTCATAGTTAATTTTTGTATCGTCTAAAATTTGCGATTCTTGGGATTGATTAAAATAAAAATCTGACAAAATATAGGGAGAAAATTTATACAGCTTTCCCACCCATATCAAAGAACTTTTAACACAATTTGTTTTATCAATATTATTACTAGGGTAAATATTTATAATCTTAGTGATTTGATGCCATCGATCATCTTCGAGAATTTGTGTTAATTCTGTCAATTCTTCGGGATTAATATATTGAAGAACATCAAGATTATAAATGTTTTTCGGCAAAATAGTCGTCATTTTAGATAGGAAGTTGTTAAATTCTTGGTATTGTCGGCGTTTTACTGGGCTGTTCTTCTGGAAAATCCTGTCTAATTTAGCGATAACTTCTTGTAAATAGTTTTGTAAAGTTTGATAGCGATCGCCATTATATCTAAATAACTCTACTTGCTGTTGCGACTTTTCCGCACGGGTTTGACTCAACTTCAGATAGGGAATATAACCATAGTATTTGACCGTAACGATTCGATTAGTTAACTCCGCTTTGATGTGATACTTATTCTTAATATCTTCCACTTCTAGCAGGGGAGATGAACCCGGTTTGAGGGTAAATTTTATCCTCACCTCTACATCTTCCGTTACTTCATTTTCCACCACAGAAATGCTATAATCTTGGGGAGTGTCGTCTTTACAAAAATCTGCGCCATTAACCCGAATTGGCAGAGTCGGATTTAAGTTATCTTGGGGGATTCTAAAAGTATCCTTATTATCAAGTTCCGGGATTTTGCCAATCAACTCGCGAGATTCCCCTTCATAGGAAATAATATCGCCTTCTGTCAGTTGAATCCACCTCTCTTGACCCTCAATACCAATCTTAAACTCGATTTTATCCAGGTAAATTCCAAACAGATGGAATCTTGATCCATGATTCTGCTTGTATTGCCAAATGCGGTCAAATTCTCCAAGCTGACTAGAAATACAAATCACTCCGGGAAGGGAATATCTGACTTGAGATTTGATTAATGAATGATACTGAGAGACTAAAACAAACTGATATTGGGGATAACTTTGGATTAGGTTTTTAATTTTATTTAAATTGACTCTGTTTAAAATAATTTCTCTAATTTTCTGGCGAGATACCGTCACCTTTTTATAAAAAATCCTACTTTTATGCCAGATTTCACTGACAAAGGTGATATTTTCTTGATTGATTATAGGTTGCTGAAAGAATGCAACTTTTTGCAAGTAATTAGCCAGATGTTCAAGGGTCTGTGATGTATTCGCTAATTTCGGAAAATAAGTTGCTAAAATTTCCGATGCCAAATCTTTACAAATTAACTGATAAGTGTCGAGGGTATTCAAATTAAATTGATGTTTAATCGGAGTTTGATGCTTCAAAATCGGGATATTATTTTGAATTTCAATCGTAATCATTTCCCGACCAACCCAGTTATCTAAATTCAAGAATAACAGAGGTCGAGTTATTTGGCTGTTTTGCAAAATAGAATAATTATTCCAGTAATGATAAGCACTACTATATAAATAGGCTTCTTGGGATGCCAAAAAATTACTCGTACTCAGAGTTAATAAGTCGATAGTATCGGGAATAATGAACAGTCGCGGAGTCTCCCCAGTGGATAACTGGGTTCCCATGTAAGTCGTTTCTGTGGGGTTAACCGCCAACTTTGACGGATAATGGCCGGTAAAAATGGGTTGATTCAAATATCGATAATCTCCGAAATCTTTAATCAAGTTTTTATAGCCTCTCGGTAAATCTCCAGGGGAGGGAGTTAAGCGGTCTATGGATTTGTTAAATTGGTTGGCATATTGACAGCAGTTAACGTAAGATTCCAAATTAAATAATCGCGTTGTCATGATAATTAATTTTCCTGATTGGTTAAAGAATTAAGGATTTCCTTAATCTCTTGTAAGTCCGTCGTTTTATACATTAAATCATGCAAATCGAAGCTGCGGCGAGAAAAGTTAAAATTGATGCCGCCGACGTAGGCGAGTTTGCCTTGAAGCAGGGTTATTTTAGCATGGCAATAATTGATACTTTTGATTTTAAAATCAGCATCTTGGCTATTCATTTGGCTATCAATATAAACTTGCGTTTTTGATAACTTTAAAAGTTCTCTTAATTCTGGCGTAGGTCGAAAGCTGCGGCTGATAATAACGATATTTCCCCGAAACTCGCCGAGTTCGTTGAGTAAATCTTGATAGTATTGGCGGGGATTTAAAAGCTGAGAATTAGAAATAATTTGGGGTTGAGAGGGACGGGGAATGCAACGCAAGGTCAACACATTACCAGAACCGATGAGATCATCTTGGGTGTGGTTATCCCAAAAGTGACCGAATGTTTGAATCAGTTGGGAATGTAAGGGAGTATTTCTCCAAATCATCCCTGATTCTAAGTTTCGGTTTAAACTTCCGGGGGTCAAATTGCAGGAACCCAGATAACCATATTGTTCAGAAATGCAGGTTTTTAAGTGAAATTTTCCGCTTCTAATTTTTAGCTTATTACTATTAATTTCCAACAATCTCCGCAGACACCTTACCTTGTTTTGGTCGGAGTTTTGGTAACTGATAGGTAATTGTTGTCTGGACTCCACTTGACTGTCAATTCTATCAATTACTTCGTCTCTTAAATCGGTGATAATCCACACCCCTTGAGAGAGTTGCTCGGACTTTTTACAAATCATTTCGACGACATCTTCCGCCTCAATGATATAGCTCGATATTAGCAAAAAGTCTTCTGATTTATCAATAATTTGGGTAATATAATTTTTATATTTTCTTTTAATAATAAACTTTTTGGCGAGTGTAAAACTGGATTTGGGTTGCAGATGATCGGGAAAATGACTGATTTGAATTTGTCGATCGCATCTATATTGTTCGACCAAATTGGCGATATCTTCCGGTGGTTGATCTTCCCGTTTTTGCAGAAATTGAATGGCTTGCTGTAGAGAGGGGGAAAGTTCCGCCAATTCAACCATCAGCAATAATTGAGGCGAAAAAGTGACCCTCGCTGTGTCGGATATGGAGGTCAAAAAATAATCGATTTTGGCGGAATCTTCTAAGTTTTTCCAAGTCCTGACCGCCTCTTTCCAGATATTCTCAGACAGTTGGGGAGATAAATTTGGATGGCGATCGCTATTTAAAATTAAAGTATAAATTCCCTCCTGTTGGGACTCTTGATAGGGAAAAATGGGAATTTGGCGATCGTCCGGTTGCAGCGAAAATTGTGCTTCTTCCCCGTAACTGACAAATCTATACTCGTAAAATTGGGGAGGGGGAAGATTCCGGGAAACTTGGGGATTTAAAATTTGCAACCCCGAAAATTGATATAATTCATTTTCATCTGTCACTTGATGGAACTGTTTTAATAATTCAATTAATACCGAATTAGGCAGAAAATCCAAACCAAAAGATTCTCGCAAAAGCCTAGGAGTCCGCCTCTGGGTTTGAGTAGCAACAGCTTCAACCTCCCGCAACAATTCCGCCAGAGAGATGCTAGTCCCCAACCGTGTGGGAGATTCCCGATAAAATATTCCTTTAAATTTACATTCAACTTTCATGATAAAATTACCGTCCTTTCTGTGCTTTCTAATCGAGCAACTTCTAATTTTTGCAACGGCGAATTAGGTCGCCATTGGTCAAAGTCTCCCACCATAATTAAATAATCTTTAGCGCGAGTTAAGACAATTTTTGTTTGTTCCCACGTCAAATTTTTAGGGTCTCCGCTACAGCAAAAAACCACAATTTTTTTCTCTTTACCCCTCCAATTATCAATCGTGTCGATAAAATATTGCGGATATTCCTGCATTAACCTTTCTCGTTCTCTTTCCGACGTGGCAATGATGCCGATATCTTCTCGATTTTTAGGTAAATTTTTTAACCAGTTTGAGATGTTGTGAATTTCCGTTGTTTGCCGAACATCTTGCCAAACCAAGCGATGATTTAAGGACGGTAAATTATAGTATATAGGTTCCGTGTGAGTTTGAATCCAGTCCTTAGAAATTAGCGAATAAACAGGAACCGCAATTTCTGGATGCAAGCGAAACTGTTGAGTTAGTTTATAGGAATAAGCTGGGAGTAAATAGTGAGAGAGAAACGAAAACCCATCAACGCGGGTTAAGGTTTTGGCATGGCGTTGACCTATATAAATATCGCGAACATCGCCGAATAAGACTAATTTCTGAGTTAAACCTGCTAATAAAATCAATTCATCCCAGCTTAAATATTGGGATTCTTCCACAATTACCAAGTCAAATTTGGTTTGCCATAGGGATTGATTTGCCACATCAAAAAACTCTCTAGCCGTTGCCAAGATGGGAATTTGGGGAGTATTTGCTAACTGTTGCGCTAATTTTCCGATTTCCGTTTCTGGGAGACTTCCGAACAGTTGACTGAGGCTCAGTTGTTGTTTGAGTAAGGGAGTCAGCCGTTGCAGTTGAATGGCGAGGATATCCCGCCTAGCTGGGGTTAAATGGGGAAATTCCCCTTGGAGAAGCTGGGAAATTTCCGCGTGAGATTTATTTTCGATTCGCGGTAACCAGGTTTCCAGTTTTGCCGGAGTTCGCAGTTTTGCCAATTCCACATCTGGCAGATAGTAAGCCGGTAAATAGTCCATTTTTGGCTGATATAAGTGATGATTTCGCAGTTGTTCAGCGATTGAGTTTTGATGACTTACAGATTGATTCAGCCGCAATGGATAGCCGGGTAATTGTTCATAACCATCGAGAACAGTGGGATAATAACTGAGGATTAAAATACGCTTTTCGTGGTTAATGGCAGCAGCAGCTAAACTAGCCGCAATGCGGGTTTTTCCAGTAGCGGGAGGGCCAGAAATTAAGGCGATCGCACTATTTGAAAGACCCATTTCTAAGGCAATTTCCTGATGACCACTCAGGGAATATACCGGAGTAATGCTCGGAAAATTTAAGCTATTTCTTTCTGTCAAATAAACCCCACCACCACAAACTGTTTCTACAATTAACTTTAGGGGTAATGTTAGTTGTTGATGCAGCAGCAATAACCGTTTCCGTATCGCCTGTATTGTTGACGGCGATACCTGTTTAGAATTTAGTAATGTATCTAAATGCGACCAAAACTGTTGTTCATTCATAATCCGTTAATTTATTAATTAAACCTTGAATAAAGCCAGATATCATATTAACCGTCTGCGTCAAACCGTCCTCCGCGAGAAAGTTAGGAGTTGCCATCAACCAAACTTTTCTGAGGTTATCAAAATTCCATGAATTGGGTATCTCCGACAAAAATTCATGGGGAGAAACCTGCAAGTAAAAAATCAGTCCGGTTTTAATCTCTGGTTGCTGTTGTTGTTGTTTTGTCAGATATTCTATACCTTTCAAAATCACCTCATTACTGGGACGATACCAAAACACCCAAATGGGGATTTTAATTGTCCGAGTAGTCAAACTGGCTGAGGTCAAATCATGAATTTCTAGGTTTAACAGCCAATCTCCCCACCTAATATCATCCGGTTTTTCCACCCTAAAATTATAAACTTTGTCTTTTAAGAAAACTTGAATTTTTAGATTGCTTTCATTTTGGTGGCTGAAATAACGTCCTTTTTCGGGAACCGTTTGCCGCCATAACTCAGCCGTAGGGTCTACATAAAAATTTGCTAATTTGGTCAATGCCATCAACAAACAGATACCGATAACGTCAGCGAATAACTGATTCCGAAAACCCCATATTTTTTGCTTTTCCTTTCTTTTCGCTAGATAATCCAAATAGGCGCGATAGAAGCTATTATAAATCGGATGTTGAAGCAAAACGTAATTAGGTTTTAGCAGTTGAAAATGTCTCAAGTTTCTGAGAATTTGCCGGACGTGAGTTTGACTTCTAAAGACTTTAATTGATTTGCTAAAACTGTGGTTATCTGTGGCGTATTCCGAACCCAGGCGAATTGACTCGAAATATAAGATTTTGCCCACAAAATAAATCAGCAATCTGTTCTCAGGTGTGTTATAATCCTGATAGCGTCTAATCGCCATTAACTGTTGACGGGAACCTCCTTTTTCCGCCGCGTTTTTGCCAGGACGGCGGGTATAGTCTCGCAAACAATAAGCGTCCATTTCTTGAATGCGTCCGATGGGGGTTAATTCCGCTCTCCGTCGCAGTTGTTGCCGCATTTTGGGAGTAATGACTTGTAGCTTTTGGTTTAATTCATAGCGATTTTGCAACGTGATAATTAAAGGTTTTTGTGCATCTTGAATTTTAGCATCTTGGTAGGGTAAATTTAGGAGGCGAACTCTGGCTTGGTTTCCCAATTTTTCCGCCACCAAGTTTTCCCACAAACCCGTCAAAACTGGTAAGCATCTGGAGACCGTATCATCAAAACGATCGCCTAATTTTTCCTCCCAGATTTTCCCTTGATTTTCGTCCTCACAATTATCGCGATCGCACACCTCATCAGCCACCTTAATTATCACCGAAGTCGGAGCCAAAGTCAACTCGTATAGCAATCTATTATCGTGATGTTCCAGGTCAGAGATTTCCAAATAAGGAAAAGCAATTTCATACAATCCCCCACCGAGAGCGATCGCTTCCTTACCGGTCAAATTTTCGGCTTTATCTACCCTAATAATAGGGCGATCGCACACCCGTAAAACCCGATGATTAGGCACAGGATTAGCGCCATTCAGATATGCGAATAAACTCGGATAAATTTGCATTGTTCTCTACTCCTCCGGATAAATCAAACCTTTCCACTCAAATTGACCCGTCGAACTATTCCTAGACCTTTCAAAAGCCCTAGTCAAAGGTTCATCCCCCAATTGCTCAATTAATTGTTTCATCTCTTCCAGTTCTTCGTGATAATCATCAATCATCAATCCCCGCAATTTCGGCAATAACTTCTGTCCAAATTGGTCAGCCAAAGCATAGCGAAACTCAGCCGAGTTAACCTCTGAAACTCCCGGATAATTAACCACATATTGAGTGATAGCTTGATAAACGCGATGAGCAAAAGGATGTCCGATTTTCTCCATCACATTATTGGCTTGATCCAAATATTCTTTAACTTTGCGAACCACAGGAGAATTAACTTGTGGTCTTCTCCTCCAAGCCTTAAACTTTTCATAATCCAAATAGCCTGAAGATTTATTAACTTGATTACTGTTGTTACTGTCTTCCCGCAGCCTCAAATTTTCTGGCTTACCAAAAGTTAAAACATTCGCTCTATCTAGCACCTTATCCGATAAAGTTTGGGTAGTTTCATCCTCATTCATTGTCCCCACAAATAAAAACTCTTCTGGAATTCTAAGGCGACGTTCTTCCTCCCTCAGCGGCAAACTTCCCAAATCAATTTCTAAATAAGTGTCCCCGGAACGACGGCTTTCTAACTTAGACAGAAAATCACTAAAATAATATTCAACCCGCGCCAAATTCATCTCATCTAGCAACACGATAACGATTCGATTTTGCATCTGATTATCATGATTGTATTGATACAAACCTCGCATCAAATCCGTCGGTTTAAATTTCTTTTCAATGTAATTATAGAACCCTTGCAAATCTTGCGGAGAATCCCAACGGGGTTGCACCGCCAAAGTCAAACACTGTGCCCCAATAAAATTGGCGTACCGTTGGGGAAGTTCACTTTTTCCAGTCCCACTAATCCCCGCTAAAACCACTAAAGCCGAGATATCCTGCACTTTTAAAGAAGTGTGAAAAGCATTGACTACCCGCCGAGGAAATGTCAAGCCTTGTAAGTTCAGGAATTCTGTAAAACTTTGTAAAAATTGCTGTTCTACATTTACGCTATTGCCGATATTAAATCGTTTTGTCGGCAAATGATTCCACAACTTATCCTTGAGCGCTTGCATCGCCACTTCCGTGCTATTACTGAGATTTGCTAATTCTCCTTTCAAACCATCAATTTCTTCTTTATATCTCTGTTTTTCCTCTTGTAACTGAGCATTTTGAACTCGCAAGCTATTGAGGTTTATATTAGCAGTATTTATGTTATGATCTATATCTTGTAAATCCAGAATTTTCCTGCGAATCTCAGAATTCAGATTTCTGATTTGCCTTCGGAAATTTTCAATTTGTTGATAATCTTGTTGGTGTTGCTGAATCACCTGTAAAATTCGTTGCTTTTCACCTTCCAACCTCTGAATTTCTGGACGTAGCTGCTCGATTCTGGTTTGCAAGTGTTGCTGTTCAGCAGATAAAGCATCATAACTCGCCCTGATAACTTCCAATTCAGCTTGTCGAGTCTGAAGGGTTTGCAGTGCCTCCGTCCTAGCTTTAATTTGCTCTGTGAGTTCCCTTAATTGAGCCGTTTTAGCGTGATATTGCACTTCAATTTGGGCGAGGGAATTTCGTTGATTCGCTAACTCTTGTAACTGGGAATTAAGAGCCGTCACTTCACCTTCTAATCCACTTTTTTGTTGGCTCAGTTCTCCGATTTTAGCTGCAATTTTTTCTAACGTCTCTAATTGGGGATTACTGATTCTGAGTCTCTCTAGGCGAACCTTTAAATCCTGTTCTTGCTGTTCAATTTCCTTAACTCTGTTTTGCACATCATTTAAATCATGCCTTTTATTAGTTAGCTGACCTTCGGTTTGGCTCAATTTTTGGGTCAATTTATTGTGTCTATCTGTAATTTCTTTAACTTTTGATAATAGCTGTTGATGTTCTTGTTTTAAATCCTGGATTTGTTGTTGAGTTTTGATGACTTCTTCGCTAGATTTTTTGATGCTTTGAATGGCAAATGTTGCACCCCCTAATCCCCCCAATGTACTTCCGAATATGGTACTCCAAGCGTCTCGGGAGGGGGAAATAAAGAATACAGCCGCACCTCCCACCAGACAAGAACCACCGACGATCGCCAAATTTTTGATCATCCCAGATACCCTTAATTCTTTGATTTATACTATCCTATCGGCGCAGCATAGAAAAATTACGCAAATTCAGGCACAAGTTATGTAAATTTTTGTAAACATCCCCCATTACAGTCTAGGGTAGAAGTCCAGAAAATCTCTAATCTCTTCTGGGGAATTTCACCAACACTTAAACCTGACACCCCCATTATAATAGTGTTCATAAGCTCTCCCCCATCAGCCACTGACTTCTATAATTGGCGATCGCCGATTTTCGCGGGTGTATTCATCCCCCCCCAATATTCAGCTTCTTAGCTAGATTTTTCAGCTTGAGTTGAACTCGTTTAACTAGTGGTTTTTGGGTATCAATATCATGGCGAATAGCCTGGGGTTTATCCATTAACAGACTCGCCAATAAACCAAAAGATGAGCGCGATGCAAATAGTAACTCATCACCAGCAGCCAGCAAATATAAATCTATCAGAGCCTCAATGCCATTTTTAATTAAGTCCTCGCATTCTTCGGGATTTTGATGCAGTCGTTTTCCCGAAGCAGAAAACCACTTATTAGTTGAGATGATATCCGGGAATTTCTGTTTCTGACCAGGAAGCCTAGCACGGCGATTGATGGTATCTCAGAGCCAATTATGCGGGAGGTTGATCATCCACCCAGAATTGGGTATTTATTAGCCAGCAAAGCCACCTGAGTGCGATCGCGTAAATTCAGGCGGCTTAAAATACTAGAAACATGATTTTTAACAGTTCTCTCGCTAATAAATAACTCCTGGGCAATTTCTCGGTTACTGTAACCCTTACCAATTAACCGTAAAACCTCCAATTCCCTAGGAGTTAAATCTTGTAAATACCCTGGTAAAGGTTCATCCCTAGAAGGTTTATATTTAGCAGCCATCACCTTCTCAAATAAACCCGGTCCTAACTGTGTATATCCTTGATAAACTGCCCGAATAGCTTGGGCTAGTTCATCAGAAGGGGTATCCTTTAATAGGTATCCCTTCGCGCCAGATTCCATAGCTTGGGTGATATATTCATCATCATCAAAAGTTGTCAATACCAAAACCTTAATTTCCGGCTGTTGTTCAGCAAGCGATCGCATCGCCGCCACCCCATCCATAATTGGCATTCGCACATCCATTAACACCACATCCGGCTTTAATTTTAACGCTAATTCCACCGCCACTTTCCCATTCTCAGCCTCTCCCACTATTTCCAAGTCTGGTTTTGCTTCTAATAAACTCCGTAACCCTTCCCGAATAATCCCCTGATCATCAACCAATAGAACTCGAATCATCATCCTGATTTTTCCCGATTTTCACTTCAATTTTACACCCTTCACCGGGAGAACTATTTAAGCTGAAATTTCCCCCCACAGCCATCACCCTTTCCCCCATACCTTGCAAACCAAATCCCGTCGTATTTTGCCCAGGATTAAAGCCACAGCCATCATCCTCAATTTTTAAATAAAATTCTCGGTTATTTTCTGAGATAATTAGCTGCACTTTTTTGGCTTTGGCGTGCTTAGAAATATTCGTAAAGGCTTCCTGAATTACCCTATATAAAACGATAGAAATATCAAGGGGTAATGTATCCCCGATTTGTAAATGAGATGCTACCGGGACTGATGTGGTCGCCTCAAACTCAGAAATTAGCTGTGATAGAGCCTGCCCAAAAGACTCTTGTAGAGGGTGCGATCGCCAAGCCCTCACCGATGCCCGCACCTCTTTTAAGGCTTCCTTCCCCAACTCCCTAGCTTGTTGGAGATGTCGGGCAGCCCGTTGTTTATCCTCAGCTAAAAATAAAGCCACATTTTCCAATTGAATACTTTGGGCAGTCAAATTGTGACCTACAGAATCATGAATTTCCCGGGCGATGCGATTACGTTCTTGATTAATTGCTCGATCCTCAATCAACATCGCATATTCCCTTAACTTTTGATTAGCTTCCGCCAATTTCTGGCGACTTTCTTGCTCTGATAATAGCGCTCCCACTAATAATAAAATAAACAGCAATACTAACCCAAATAAAACACTAGAATTAAAAGTCAGAGTCAATACTAGCCCCTGAATTGGGTCAGCCCAATTATCAGCCAGAGGTCTCAGGCGCAGAAATACCCACAGCAGAAATAATCCATAAGCAAAAATAGCCACCGCAATGCGATCGCGCCAGGAAAATAACAGACAGGCGCGAATAACCACCACCAGCAACAGGGCGGAGAAAAAACTCACCCCCCGCCCCCCAAATACCACCGCCAACCAACTAAACGTAAACCCACAGGCGATATATACCCACCGGATCGCAGGTCTGCCCGATCGCTCAGGTAATCTCAAGCCCATTACACCCAAACTGCCAATACTAACCAAAATCCCCAAGGGAAACCGACGACTGCGGTAGTGTCGTCTATGGCGGTTCTGGGGGCGATCAGGGTATGGCGATCGCTCCGGTCGATCGGTTACAGTCTCTGGTCTGTCTGGTCTGTGGATTTGACGATGAACCCTGTAGCCCTCTCCTCCAGGACTCTGAGTATATGGCAGGGGGCTAAAAGCCGTTAACAGGGCGATCGCCAACAGCACCCACTCCAAATACAGCAGCAAGGGTACTGGAAAACTCGAACGACCAAATATATTTTTCACGCGCAGCCAACCCCCCAGGTATCTCTTTTGGTACTTTAGGACTATCAGCAACCGTTACTAAAGACCTATCATAATTGGGTATTCTGATCGAGGCGATCGCCGGTTGTATCTACCTACAATGGGGTTAAAGCTCAAACCGAGTTGATAATCTCAAAGATGTTCCAGGATATAGATATGAATATGCAACGTTTATTGTCGATAATGGCTGCCACCGCCTTAATTGTCCCCATAACTGCCAGCGTCGCCTTTGCTGGTCCCCGTAAAGGTCAATCCTTTGATGGTCTGAACCTGACCCCCCAACAACAGGAACAGATCCAAGCAATTCGCGATCGCGCCGCCACTTCCTCAGAACGTCAACGGCAGGAACTCCAAGCCAGTCGGGAACAAATGCGATCGCTACAACAAAGCAACGCCAGTCCCGAACAATTGCGCCAACAGCGTCAAAGAATCCAAGAGTTGAGTCGCGCCTTGAGTGACCAGCGGTTCGATACCATGTTAGAAATGCGGGAAGTTCTCACCCCAGAACAGCGATCGCAACTCCAGGAAAGAATGGGGGAACGTCCGGGTCGTGGTCCTGGTGGTCCTGGCGGTCTTGGCACTGGCGGTGGTCCGGGTCGTGGTCCGGGTCGTGCTCTTCCTGGTAGTGGTCGTTAGAATAGCCATCAAGCCAATCAACTAACTGCTCACCAATAGGAACAGGAAACCGGGCTTGTCAAAGCTGTTTCCTGTTCCCTCAATTAACCCAACTCAAAAGTGATAAACCTGACCGTCAATCAACAACCTAGTGATTCCCTTCGCTTGTAAATGGGGGGCTGTTTTTTGTAGTAACCTGCCATCAGGAACCTTAAAAACCCGCTGATTGCGTGCCGAAAACCGACTAGCCACCCGATGATTATCAAAAACAGGCAGAGTTTTTTCCAGAATTTCTTCCGACGGGATACGCCCCAACTCCGCAAAAGCCTTCAAAGGCTTAACAATCAGTTCCGAAGCCCGATCAATCACCAAATAGCAAATCTTAGGTAACTCAGCCTCAGTCAGGGGCAGAATTTGGACTAAGCTGTTAGCATCAGGGGTAAGGGGGCGATCGAACAAATCCTGATCATTGTCCCCATAATCCTCATCCTCATCCTCCTCATCCTCATCATCATCATCAAAATCGCTAAATTCTTCCCCCGAAAACAACTCCGGTGTGATTAACTCCCCCATCTCATCATTTGATGTTGTCAGATTTGGCTGTTTCAGCAATGGTCCAGGGATCGTTTCCACAGAATTTGACTCTTGGGTTGTTTCTGCTGCTTCTCTCTCAGGTTCTAATACCGATGAGCTTTTCCGCAGGCGGACTCCGTTGGTAGCATCAGAATCTAACTTAGAATCTGAGGACTTAAATGCTTGAGACTCCCCATCATTCAATTCGGATCTGCTGTCCTTGAGTTGGGGTTTTCTCTGATTTCGTAACCGTTGCTTCTGATGAGTTAGAACATCATAAACATCCCGTGGGACGGCACTTTGTAGAATACGTCTTACCGTAGAACTACTCACCCCGAACTTTTCCGCTAGGGCGATCGTTGTTTCCTCGGGTACATCTTGATAGAGCCTAACGATTTCCTGTTTTTGGGAGTCAGAAAGTTTTGAGGATGTCATCAGATTTGGTCTAAATTGGACATTGGAGTTAATTTCCACAGGCTTAGAAGGGATCCCCCTAAGTGCGATCGCCTCTTTGGCTAATTTTCTCTACAGATTTTCTTGAACGATTAGGAACATCAAAACTTGAAGTTCTCTGAAAAATCCAGCGACAAAACTAGACATATCAACTTTCATTCTAGCCTCTGCTGGCGCGTCTACGTCGGCTTTGGCGAGAACGAGTTGATATGTCATATTCTAGGACCGCACCGATCACAAACAAAATGCCAGTAAAGACAAAAAACACTTCTAGCAAGTTGCCACTTTCATACTCAATTTCGACCCGAGAATCAGACCATTTAAAGTAAGTATCCGCCACATACAGCGAGAAGATAGCAAAGGCTATCATACGCCAGGACTGAGAAAAGCGCCCTCCCCAAAAAGCCAGAATCAGGGCAGTTGCTAGAATCAGCAACACCACATCACCATAGATGTAAAACAAATTCAGCCAAAATCCCAGAGGTTCAAGTTGAGCATCAACTGCCAGCACCCAATCTGGGGCCGTACTTTCTTCTTCCTCCTCAGCCATGGCTTCATCAACCATAGCCACTCCATTAGGGGTAGTGACTATCTGTTCCTGACCCGGGGGTTCTTCAGTAGTCCCTAACAGCCCAAAAAATGACGGATCAGCTACCCAGGTTGCCAAAGTTATACCAGCGATCGCCACACCAGCCAGAGTCGCCCACTGCCAAACCTCCAGATTTAGGCGTTTAGAAGTCACCGCCGTAACCATTCCCCAGCCAAACAACAAATAGCTGAGGACATAGAACCCATCCCCTAGGGAAACCACCGGGTCAAGGTTCCATACCAGTTCCCATAAACCAAATAGTAAACCTCCCATAAAATAAAACAGTGATCCTAGACCAATTCCCAGCCAGACATTGCGTCCGCTGACCATTTGGGGGCTACGCCAATTTCTATAGCAAACCAGTGCAGCCATCAGAAAAGCACCCAATTCAAAGACATAAGTGCCAATGGAATACCATAAAGGTCGTTCTTCCCCCGGCGCACTTACACTAAACAGCAGGAAGAACAACAGAGCCAGAACCACCCAGGTGATGCCAAATATCAGCAGATTTTGCGGAGATACCAGAGATGATATAACCGATGATTTTTGTTGTGACGTGCTACTCATAGCGATACAATAACAAGAAATCTACAGTTGAAAACCATTACTAAACCAGATCGCAATAGATTTGCCCAAGAATACTCATTCAAAAACTCATCTCAATTCGAGCCTCCCATATTTAGATACCAAAACCAAAAAATCCTAACATTACTTAACTTATCTCCCAGAGATTTCCCAGAGTAGATTCACCCAGCCAACTGATAAATGAATCCCGATCTTCTTGGGCCAAGTCCTGTAGAACTTCATCTAAGCCTTCTGCAAAGCTAGTATTTCCGAAGTAGCTCTTACCCAGACGGTAAACTTCTTCTAGCAATGTTTTCAGGTTATTTTCATTCCAGGAAGGAATTTGTAAACTTTCCAGGGGGTCTTTGGTCAAAAGAGTTTTGACCGCCTCTGAGTTATCATGGGCGGGAAATTTCCCTTTTTGAAGAATCTTGAGCAGATCCTTTTCAAAGGCTACAGCTTGTCTTGACCCCAATAAATCCTCAACATCAAAGTAAACTGCTTGTAAGACCAATAGAGAAGCGCGAATGAGGCCTGATACCTTAGCATCAGTACCTCCACCCCCCTCACTACCGAGTTGTTCAAGGCGAACTTTACCCCAAACACTATAGCGTTCTGGTTCTTCGAGTAGTACGCAGGCTTTACCCCGGTTATCAGTCAAGTCCCGCCAATAAGCTCTGGCTTCGCTTTCTTGCTGAACAGTGAAAACCTTCATCAGACGGAACGTCTGCCCTTGATAATAGAGAATGGGAATCTGTTGATCCCGATTGGGGTGTTGGATCGTGGAGATCTCAACATCCTGTCGTTTCAGAATAAACATAACACTATGTACCTACTCTTGGCAGAGTTGCAGGTCGGCCGTGTTTGTTATTGTAGTGCTTGTTGAACCCATGGCGCTATAATCTCCAATGTGGCAAACTTAATCATCCCAGATAATTTTTGCCAGTCAACTGTCAATCTCGATCGCTTTTATGTTATCATCTACACGTGTCCATTGATGATCAAGCCTTGGGACTTGAGTTGACTTGATTTAGGTTGATACTAGTTGATACTATAGGTGTCAACTTAAGGTAAAATGCAAGACTTGCCTGGGTGTGTAACTCAGCTGGATAGAGTAGCGGCCTTCTAAGCCGTTTGTCGTAGGTTCGAGTCCTACCACACCCGTTTACTGTAAACCCTTATCCTGACTACTATCGCGTGATATCGCTCAACCCGATAGTGGTACCGTTGCGCACAAAATACACTTCATTAAGTCTTAACACACAGGATAATTAGCGCATATCCCTTAGCAACAAATCTTAATTATTGACGGGTTAATCAATAAGCAGTTATGGTCGAAAGGGAAGTCGCCTTCCCCAACTCCAATTCAAAACCGTGCTTGCGAGTTTCCCAGCACACTGCTCCTGATGTAGATACCCCTTTGTCAGTGGGAACAGGGCTACAACCCCCTGCTTTCGTACTTAAACTTTTAGAGCTATAGCACCAGACAGGATAGTTAGGACGTATAATGGAGAGGACGAGATGACTAAGAAGACCCAAAATGCCAGCCCCCTATAGTTACGACCTTAGACAAAAAGTTATTGATGCAATTG
>NZ_JARPLC010000111.1:16541-16662 GCF_032350395.1 Limnospira sp. PMC 289.06 | reverse complement strand
CGTGCGTCAGAGTTTAAAGGCTTTCTATTTACCCCAAAATTATCTCAATCTGACGCTACTATCGCCTGGTGCGTCAGAGTTTAAAGGCTTTCTATTTACCCCAAAATTATCTCAATCTGAC
>NZ_JARPLC010000111.1:0-16532 GCF_032350395.1 Limnospira sp. PMC 289.06 | reverse complement strand
GCACCCTACTGGCTTAAAAAATGCCATGTTGTTTTTAACTACCTTGCACCAAATTATCACAATCTGTTTCCGTCGATTTACCTTCTATCAACTCTTCAAAAAGTTGATTCAGCGACTTTTCTTTGCTAACCTGATTTAACATGATCCGGTCATCAGCAAACCTATTAATCACTTCTTTAGCTAAATAATATTCTTGGGAATTGGGTTGACAAAAACCAGCATCAAATTCCCTAAACCCCAACAAATAAGAGAGAGATAAAAACACATTTTGCTTATACTGATTATTCAAGGAAGTGGGGTTTTGTTGCCGTAAATACTCTAAAATTTGCCGAAAATGATTTCGATAATTTAAGATATTACCAGCATCTTGGAAATTAAAATACCATAGTAAAATTCGACCATAACCCCACATATATCCTTCATTAGTGAATCGTTCCGAATTATTGCATAAATTAAAATATTGTTGTTGTCTGGATTCATTTATAGCAGTTCTCGCCAAATAAAGGAAATATTCATAGTTAATTTTTGTATCGTCTAAAATTTGCGATTCTTGGGATTGATTAAAATAAAAATCTGACAAAATATAGGGAGAAAATTTATACAGCTTTCCCACCCATATCAAAGAACTTTTAACACAATTTGTTTTATCAATATTATTACTAGGGTAAATATTTATAATCTTAGTGATTTGATGCCATCGATCATCTTCGAGAATTTGTGTTAATTCTGTCAATTCTTCGGGATTAATATATTGAAGAACATCAAGATTATAAATGTTTTTCGGCAAAATAGTCGTCATTTTAGATAGGAAGTTGTTAAATTCTTGGTATTGTCGGCGTTTTACTGGGCTGTTCTTCTGGAAAATCCTGTCTAATTTAGCGATAACTTCTTGTAAATAGTTTTGTAAAGTTTGATAGCGATCGCCATTATATCTAAATAACTCTACTTGCTGTTGCGACTTTTCCGCACGGGTTTGACTCAACTTCAGATAGGGAATATAACCATAGTATTTGACCGTAACGATTCGATTAGTTAACTCCGCTTTGATGTGATACTTATTCTTAATATCTTCCACTTCTAGCAGGGGAGATGAACCCGGTTTGAGGGTAAATTTTATCCTCACCTCTACATCTTCCGTTACTTCATTTTCCACCACAGAAATGCTATAATCTTGGGGAGTGTCGTCTTTACAAAAATCTGCGCCATTAACCCGAATTGGCAGAGTCGGATTTAAGTTATCTTGGGGGATTCTAAAAGTATCCTTATTATCAAGTTCCGGGATTTTGCCAATCAACTCGCGAGATTCCCCTTCATAGGAAATAATATCGCCTTCTGTCAGTTGAATCCACCTCTCTTGACCCTCAATACCAATCTTAAACTCGATTTTATCCAGGTAAATTCCAAACAGATGGAATCTTGATCCATGATTCTGCTTGTATTGCCAAATGCGGTCAAATTCTCCAAGCTGACTAGAAATACAAATCACTCCGGGAAGGGAATATCTGACTTGAGATTTGATTAATGAATGATACTGAGAGACTAAAACAAACTGATATTGGGGATAACTTTGGATTAGGTTTTTAATTTTATTTAAATTGACTCTGTTTAAAATAATTTCTCTAATTTTCTGGCGAGATACCGTCACCTTTTTATAAAAAATCCTACTTTTATGCCAGATTTCACTGACAAAGGTGATATTTTCTTGATTGATTATAGGTTGCTGAAAGAATGCAACTTTTTGCAAGTAATTAGCCAGATGTTCAAGGGTCTGTGATGTATTCGCTAATTTCGGAAAATAAGTTGCTAAAATTTCCGATGCCAAATCTTTACAAATTAACTGATAAGTGTCGAGGGTATTCAAATTAAATTGATGTTTAATCGGAGTTTGATGCTTCAAAATCGGGATATTATTTTGAATTTCAATCGTAATCATTTCCCGACCAACCCAGTTATCTAAATTCAAGAATAACAGAGGTCGAGTTATTTGGCTGTTTTGCAAAATAGAATAATTATTCCAGTAATGATAAGCACTACTATATAAATAGGCTTCTTGGGATGCCAAAAAATTACTCGTACTCAGAGTTAATAAGTCGATAGTATCGGGAATAATGAACAGTCGCGGAGTCTCCCCAGTGGATAACTGGGTTCCCATGTAAGTCGTTTCTGTGGGGTTAACCGCCAACTTTGACGGATAATGGCCGGTAAAAATGGGTTGATTCAAATATCGATAATCTCCGAAATCTTTAATCAAGTTTTTATAGCCTCTCGGTAAATCTCCAGGGGAGGGAGTTAAGCGGTCTATGGATTTGTTAAATTGGTTGGCATATTGACAGCAGTTAACGTAAGATTCCAAATTAAATAATCGCGTTGTCATGATAATTAATTTTCCTGATTGGTTAAAGAATTAAGGATTTCCTTAATCTCTTGTAAGTCCGTCGTTTTATACATTAAATCATGCAAATCGAAGCTGCGGCGAGAAAAGTTAAAATTGATGCCGCCGACGTAGGCGAGTTTGCCTTGAAGCAGGGTTATTTTAGCATGGCAATAATTGATACTTTTGATTTTAAAATCAGCATCTTGGCTATTCATTTGGCTATCAATATAAACTTGCGTTTTTGATAACTTTAAAAGTTCTCTTAATTCTGGCGTAGGTCGAAAGCTGCGGCTGATAATAACGATATTTCCCCGAAACTCGCCGAGTTCGTTGAGTAAATCTTGATAGTATTGGCGGGGATTTAAAAGCTGAGAATTAGAAATAATTTGGGGTTGAGAGGGACGGGGAATGCAACGCAAGGTCAACACATTACCAGAACCGATGAGATCATCTTGGGTGTGGTTATCCCAAAAGTGACCGAATGTTTGAATCAGTTGGGAATGTAAGGGAGTATTTCTCCAAATCATCCCTGATTCTAAGTTTCGGTTTAAACTTCCGGGGGTCAAATTGCAGGAACCCAGATAACCATATTGTTCAGAAATGCAGGTTTTTAAGTGAAATTTTCCGCTTCTAATTTTTAGCTTATTACTATTAATTTCCAACAATCTCCGCAGACACCTTACCTTGTTTTGGTCGGAGTTTTGGTAACTGATAGGTAATTGTTGTCTGGACTCCACTTGACTGTCAATTCTATCAATTACTTCGTCTCTTAAATCGGTGATAATCCACACCCCTTGAGAGAGTTGCTCGGACTTTTTACAAATCATTTCGACGACATCTTCCGCCTCAATGATATAGCTCGATATTAGCAAAAAGTCTTCTGATTTATCAATAATTTGGGTAATATAATTTTTATATTTTCTTTTAATAATAAACTTTTTGGCGAGTGTAAAACTGGATTTGGGTTGCAGATGATCGGGAAAATGACTGATTTGAATTTGTCGATCGCATCTATATTGTTCGACCAAATTGGCGATATCTTCCGGTGGTTGATCTTCCCGTTTTTGCAGAAATTGAATGGCTTGCTGTAGAGAGGGGGAAAGTTCCGCCAATTCAACCATCAGCAATAATTGAGGCGAAAAAGTGACCCTCGCTGTGTCGGATATGGAGGTCAAAAAATAATCGATTTTGGCGGAATCTTCTAAGTTTTTCCAAGTCCTGACCGCCTCTTTCCAGATATTCTCAGACAGTTGGGGAGATAAATTTGGATGGCGATCGCTATTTAAAATTAAAGTATAAATTCCCTCCTGTTGGGACTCTTGATAGGGAAAAATGGGAATTTGGCGATCGTCCGGTTGCAGCGAAAATTGTGCTTCTTCCCCGTAACTGACAAATCTATACTCGTAAAATTGGGGAGGGGGAAGATTCCGGGAAACTTGGGGATTTAAAATTTGCAACCCCGAAAATTGATATAATTCATTTTCATCTGTCACTTGATGGAACTGTTTTAATAATTCAATTAATACCGAATTAGGCAGAAAATCCAAACCAAAAGATTCTCGCAAAAGCCTAGGAGTCCGCCTCTGGGTTTGAGTAGCAACAGCTTCAACCTCCCGCAACAATTCCGCCAGAGAGATGCTAGTCCCCAACCGTGTGGGAGATTCCCGATAAAATATTCCTTTAAATTTACATTCAACTTTCATGATAAAATTACCGTCCTTTCTGTGCTTTCTAATCGAGCAACTTCTAATTTTTGCAACGGCGAATTAGGTCGCCATTGGTCAAAGTCTCCCACCATAATTAAATAATCTTTAGCGCGAGTTAAGACAATTTTTGTTTGTTCCCACGTCAAATTTTTAGGGTCTCCGCTACAGCAAAAAACCACAATTTTTTTCTCTTTACCCCTCCAATTATCAATCGTGTCGATAAAATATTGCGGATATTCCTGCATTAACCTTTCTCGTTCTCTTTCCGACGTGGCAATGATGCCGATATCTTCTCGATTTTTAGGTAAATTTTTTAACCAGTTTGAGATGTTGTGAATTTCCGTTGTTTGCCGAACATCTTGCCAAACCAAGCGATGATTTAAGGACGGTAAATTATAGTATATAGGTTCCGTGTGAGTTTGAATCCAGTCCTTAGAAATTAGCGAATAAACAGGAACCGCAATTTCTGGATGCAAGCGAAACTGTTGAGTTAGTTTATAGGAATAAGCTGGGAGTAAATAGTGAGAGAGAAACGAAAACCCATCAACGCGGGTTAAGGTTTTGGCATGGCGTTGACCTATATAAATATCGCGAACATCGCCGAATAAGACTAATTTCTGAGTTAAACCTGCTAATAAAATCAATTCATCCCAGCTTAAATATTGGGATTCTTCCACAATTACCAAGTCAAATTTGGTTTGCCATAGGGATTGATTTGCCACATCAAAAAACTCTCTAGCCGTTGCCAAGATGGGAATTTGGGGAGTATTTGCTAACTGTTGCGCTAATTTTCCGATTTCCGTTTCTGGGAGACTTCCGAACAGTTGACTGAGGCTCAGTTGTTGTTTGAGTAAGGGAGTCAGCCGTTGCAGTTGAATGGCGAGGATATCCCGCCTAGCTGGGGTTAAATGGGGAAATTCCCCTTGGAGAAGCTGGGAAATTTCCGCGTGAGATTTATTTTCGATTCGCGGTAACCAGGTTTCCAGTTTTGCCGGAGTTCGCAGTTTTGCCAATTCCACATCTGGCAGATAGTAAGCCGGTAAATAGTCCATTTTTGGCTGATATAAGTGATGATTTCGCAGTTGTTCAGCGATTGAGTTTTGATGACTTACAGATTGATTCAGCCGCAATGGATAGCCGGGTAATTGTTCATAACCATCGAGAACAGTGGGATAATAACTGAGGATTAAAATACGCTTTTCGTGGTTAATGGCAGCAGCAGCTAAACTAGCCGCAATGCGGGTTTTTCCAGTAGCGGGAGGGCCAGAAATTAAGGCGATCGCACTATTTGAAAGACCCATTTCTAAGGCAATTTCCTGATGACCACTCAGGGAATATACCGGAGTAATGCTCGGAAAATTTAAGCTATTTCTTTCTGTCAAATAAACCCCACCACCACAAACTGTTTCTACAATTAACTTTAGGGGTAATGTTAGTTGTTGATGCAGCAGCAATAACCGTTTCCGTATCGCCTGTATTGTTGACGGCGATACCTGTTTAGAATTTAGTAATGTATCTAAATGCGACCAAAACTGTTGTTCATTCATAATCCGTTAATTTATTAATTAAACCTTGAATAAAGCCAGATATCATATTAACCGTCTGCGTCAAACCGTCCTCCGCGAGAAAGTTAGGAGTTGCCATCAACCAAACTTTTCTGAGGTTATCAAAATTCCATGAATTGGGTATCTCCGACAAAAATTCATGGGGAGAAACCTGCAAGTAAAAAATCAGTCCGGTTTTAATCTCTGGTTGCTGTTGTTGTTGTTTTGTCAGATATTCTATACCTTTCAAAATCACCTCATTACTGGGACGATACCAAAACACCCAAATGGGGATTTTAATTGTCCGAGTAGTCAAACTGGCTGAGGTCAAATCATGAATTTCTAGGTTTAACAGCCAATCTCCCCACCTAATATCATCCGGTTTTTCCACCCTAAAATTATAAACTTTGTCTTTTAAGAAAACTTGAATTTTTAGATTGCTTTCATTTTGGTGGCTGAAATAACGTCCTTTTTCGGGAACCGTTTGCCGCCATAACTCAGCCGTAGGGTCTACATAAAAATTTGCTAATTTGGTCAATGCCATCAACAAACAGATACCGATAACGTCAGCGAATAACTGATTCCGAAAACCCCATATTTTTTGCTTTTCCTTTCTTTTCGCTAGATAATCCAAATAGGCGCGATAGAAGCTATTATAAATCGGATGTTGAAGCAAAACGTAATTAGGTTTTAGCAGTTGAAAATGTCTCAAGTTTCTGAGAATTTGCCGGACGTGAGTTTGACTTCTAAAGACTTTAATTGATTTGCTAAAACTGTGGTTATCTGTGGCGTATTCCGAACCCAGGCGAATTGACTCGAAATATAAGATTTTGCCCACAAAATAAATCAGCAATCTGTTCTCAGGTGTGTTATAATCCTGATAGCGTCTAATCGCCATTAACTGTTGACGGGAACCTCCTTTTTCCGCCGCGTTTTTGCCAGGACGGCGGGTATAGTCTCGCAAACAATAAGCGTCCATTTCTTGAATGCGTCCGATGGGGGTTAATTCCGCTCTCCGTCGCAGTTGTTGCCGCATTTTGGGAGTAATGACTTGTAGCTTTTGGTTTAATTCATAGCGATTTTGCAACGTGATAATTAAAGGTTTTTGTGCATCTTGAATTTTAGCATCTTGGTAGGGTAAATTTAGGAGGCGAACTCTGGCTTGGTTTCCCAATTTTTCCGCCACCAAGTTTTCCCACAAACCCGTCAAAACTGGTAAGCATCTGGAGACCGTATCATCAAAACGATCGCCTAATTTTTCCTCCCAGATTTTCCCTTGATTTTCGTCCTCACAATTATCGCGATCGCACACCTCATCAGCCACCTTAATTATCACCGAAGTCGGAGCCAAAGTCAACTCGTATAGCAATCTATTATCGTGATGTTCCAGGTCAGAGATTTCCAAATAAGGAAAAGCAATTTCATACAATCCCCCACCGAGAGCGATCGCTTCCTTACCGGTCAAATTTTCGGCTTTATCTACCCTAATAATAGGGCGATCGCACACCCGTAAAACCCGATGATTAGGCACAGGATTAGCGCCATTCAGATATGCGAATAAACTCGGATAAATTTGCATTGTTCTCTACTCCTCCGGATAAATCAAACCTTTCCACTCAAATTGACCCGTCGAACTATTCCTAGACCTTTCAAAAGCCCTAGTCAAAGGTTCATCCCCCAATTGCTCAATTAATTGTTTCATCTCTTCCAGTTCTTCGTGATAATCATCAATCATCAATCCCCGCAATTTCGGCAATAACTTCTGTCCAAATTGGTCAGCCAAAGCATAGCGAAACTCAGCCGAGTTAACCTCTGAAACTCCCGGATAATTAACCACATATTGAGTGATAGCTTGATAAACGCGATGAGCAAAAGGATGTCCGATTTTCTCCATCACATTATTGGCTTGATCCAAATATTCTTTAACTTTGCGAACCACAGGAGAATTAACTTGTGGTCTTCTCCTCCAAGCCTTAAACTTTTCATAATCCAAATAGCCTGAAGATTTATTAACTTGATTACTGTTGTTACTGTCTTCCCGCAGCCTCAAATTTTCTGGCTTACCAAAAGTTAAAACATTCGCTCTATCTAGCACCTTATCCGATAAAGTTTGGGTAGTTTCATCCTCATTCATTGTCCCCACAAATAAAAACTCTTCTGGAATTCTAAGGCGACGTTCTTCCTCCCTCAGCGGCAAACTTCCCAAATCAATTTCTAAATAAGTGTCCCCGGAACGACGGCTTTCTAACTTAGACAGAAAATCACTAAAATAATATTCAACCCGCGCCAAATTCATCTCATCTAGCAACACGATAACGATTCGATTTTGCATCTGATTATCATGATTGTATTGATACAAACCTCGCATCAAATCCGTCGGTTTAAATTTCTTTTCAATGTAATTATAGAACCCTTGCAAATCTTGCGGAGAATCCCAACGGGGTTGCACCGCCAAAGTCAAACACTGTGCCCCAATAAAATTGGCGTACCGTTGGGGAAGTTCACTTTTTCCAGTCCCACTAATCCCCGCTAAAACCACTAAAGCCGAGATATCCTGCACTTTTAAAGAAGTGTGAAAAGCATTGACTACCCGCCGAGGAAATGTCAAGCCTTGTAAGTTCAGGAATTCTGTAAAACTTTGTAAAAATTGCTGTTCTACATTTACGCTATTGCCGATATTAAATCGTTTTGTCGGCAAATGATTCCACAACTTATCCTTGAGCGCTTGCATCGCCACTTCCGTGCTATTACTGAGATTTGCTAATTCTCCTTTCAAACCATCAATTTCTTCTTTATATCTCTGTTTTTCCTCTTGTAACTGAGCATTTTGAACTCGCAAGCTATTGAGGTTTATATTAGCAGTATTTATGTTATGATCTATATCTTGTAAATCCAGAATTTTCCTGCGAATCTCAGAATTCAGATTTCTGATTTGCCTTCGGAAATTTTCAATTTGTTGATAATCTTGTTGGTGTTGCTGAATCACCTGTAAAATTCGTTGCTTTTCACCTTCCAACCTCTGAATTTCTGGACGTAGCTGCTCGATTCTGGTTTGCAAGTGTTGCTGTTCAGCAGATAAAGCATCATAACTCGCCCTGATAACTTCCAATTCAGCTTGTCGAGTCTGAAGGGTTTGCAGTGCCTCCGTCCTAGCTTTAATTTGCTCTGTGAGTTCCCTTAATTGAGCCGTTTTAGCGTGATATTGCACTTCAATTTGGGCGAGGGAATTTCGTTGATTCGCTAACTCTTGTAACTGGGAATTAAGAGCCGTCACTTCACCTTCTAATCCACTTTTTTGTTGGCTCAGTTCTCCGATTTTAGCTGCAATTTTTTCTAACGTCTCTAATTGGGGATTACTGATTCTGAGTCTCTCTAGGCGAACCTTTAAATCCTGTTCTTGCTGTTCAATTTCCTTAACTCTGTTTTGCACATCATTTAAATCATGCCTTTTATTAGTTAGCTGACCTTCGGTTTGGCTCAATTTTTGGGTCAATTTATTGTGTCTATCTGTAATTTCTTTAACTTTTGATAATAGCTGTTGATGTTCTTGTTTTAAATCCTGGATTTGTTGTTGAGTTTTGATGACTTCTTCGCTAGATTTTTTGATGCTTTGAATGGCAAATGTTGCACCCCCTAATCCCCCCAATGTACTTCCGAATATGGTACTCCAAGCGTCTCGGGAGGGGGAAATAAAGAATACAGCCGCACCTCCCACCAGACAAGAACCACCGACGATCGCCAAATTTTTGATCATCCCAGATACCCTTAATTCTTTGATTTATACTATCCTATCGGCGCAGCATAGAAAAATTACGCAAATTCAGGCACAAGTTATGTAAATTTTTGTAAACATCCCCCATTACAGTCTAGGGTAGAAGTCCAGAAAATCTCTAATCTCTTCTGGGGAATTTCACCAACACTTAAACCTGACACCCCCATTATAATAGTGTTCATAAGCTCTCCCCCATCAGCCACTGACTTCTATAATTGGCGATCGCCGATTTTCGCGGGTGTATTCATCCCCCCCCAATATTCAGCTTCTTAGCTAGATTTTTCAGCTTGAGTTGAACTCGTTTAACTAGTGGTTTTTGGGTATCAATATCATGGCGAATAGCCTGGGGTTTATCCATTAACAGACTCGCCAATAAACCAAAAGATGAGCGCGATGCAAATAGTAACTCATCACCAGCAGCCAGCAAATATAAATCTATCAGAGCCTCAATGCCATTTTTAATTAAGTCCTCGCATTCTTCGGGATTTTGATGCAGTCGTTTTCCCGAAGCAGAAAACCACTTATTAGTTGAGATGATATCCGGGAATTTCTGTTTCTGACCAGGAAGCCTAGCACGGCGATTGATGGTATCTCAGAGCCAATTATGCGGGAGGTTGATCATCCACCCAGAATTGGGTATTTATTAGCCAGCAAAGCCACCTGAGTGCGATCGCGTAAATTCAGGCGGCTTAAAATACTAGAAACATGATTTTTAACAGTTCTCTCGCTAATAAATAACTCCTGGGCAATTTCTCGGTTACTGTAACCCTTACCAATTAACCGTAAAACCTCCAATTCCCTAGGAGTTAAATCTTGTAAATACCCTGGTAAAGGTTCATCCCTAGAAGGTTTATATTTAGCAGCCATCACCTTCTCAAATAAACCCGGTCCTAACTGTGTATATCCTTGATAAACTGCCCGAATAGCTTGGGCTAGTTCATCAGAAGGGGTATCCTTTAATAGGTATCCCTTCGCGCCAGATTCCATAGCTTGGGTGATATATTCATCATCATCAAAAGTTGTCAATACCAAAACCTTAATTTCCGGCTGTTGTTCAGCAAGCGATCGCATCGCCGCCACCCCATCCATAATTGGCATTCGCACATCCATTAACACCACATCCGGCTTTAATTTTAACGCTAATTCCACCGCCACTTTCCCATTCTCAGCCTCTCCCACTATTTCCAAGTCTGGTTTTGCTTCTAATAAACTCCGTAACCCTTCCCGAATAATCCCCTGATCATCAACCAATAGAACTCGAATCATCATCCTGATTTTTCCCGATTTTCACTTCAATTTTACACCCTTCACCGGGAGAACTATTTAAGCTGAAATTTCCCCCCACAGCCATCACCCTTTCCCCCATACCTTGCAAACCAAATCCCGTCGTATTTTGCCCAGGATTAAAGCCACAGCCATCATCCTCAATTTTTAAATAAAATTCTCGGTTATTTTCTGAGATAATTAGCTGCACTTTTTTGGCTTTGGCGTGCTTAGAAATATTCGTAAAGGCTTCCTGAATTACCCTATATAAAACGATAGAAATATCAAGGGGTAATGTATCCCCGATTTGTAAATGAGATGCTACCGGGACTGATGTGGTCGCCTCAAACTCAGAAATTAGCTGTGATAGAGCCTGCCCAAAAGACTCTTGTAGAGGGTGCGATCGCCAAGCCCTCACCGATGCCCGCACCTCTTTTAAGGCTTCCTTCCCCAACTCCCTAGCTTGTTGGAGATGTCGGGCAGCCCGTTGTTTATCCTCAGCTAAAAATAAAGCCACATTTTCCAATTGAATACTTTGGGCAGTCAAATTGTGACCTACAGAATCATGAATTTCCCGGGCGATGCGATTACGTTCTTGATTAATTGCTCGATCCTCAATCAACATCGCATATTCCCTTAACTTTTGATTAGCTTCCGCCAATTTCTGGCGACTTTCTTGCTCTGATAATAGCGCTCCCACTAATAATAAAATAAACAGCAATACTAACCCAAATAAAACACTAGAATTAAAAGTCAGAGTCAATACTAGCCCCTGAATTGGGTCAGCCCAATTATCAGCCAGAGGTCTCAGGCGCAGAAATACCCACAGCAGAAATAATCCATAAGCAAAAATAGCCACCGCAATGCGATCGCGCCAGGAAAATAACAGACAGGCGCGAATAACCACCACCAGCAACAGGGCGGAGAAAAAACTCACCCCCCGCCCCCCAAATACCACCGCCAACCAACTAAACGTAAACCCACAGGCGATATATACCCACCGGATCGCAGGTCTGCCCGATCGCTCAGGTAATCTCAAGCCCATTACACCCAAACTGCCAATACTAACCAAAATCCCCAAGGGAAACCGACGACTGCGGTAGTGTCGTCTATGGCGGTTCTGGGGGCGATCAGGGTATGGCGATCGCTCCGGTCGATCGGTTACAGTCTCTGGTCTGTCTGGTCTGTGGATTTGACGATGAACCCTGTAGCCCTCTCCTCCAGGACTCTGAGTATATGGCAGGGGGCTAAAAGCCGTTAACAGGGCGATCGCCAACAGCACCCACTCCAAATACAGCAGCAAGGGTACTGGAAAACTCGAACGACCAAATATATTTTTCACGCGCAGCCAACCCCCCAGGTATCTCTTTTGGTACTTTAGGACTATCAGCAACCGTTACTAAAGACCTATCATAATTGGGTATTCTGATCGAGGCGATCGCCGGTTGTATCTACCTACAATGGGGTTAAAGCTCAAACCGAGTTGATAATCTCAAAGATGTTCCAGGATATAGATATGAATATGCAACGTTTATTGTCGATAATGGCTGCCACCGCCTTAATTGTCCCCATAACTGCCAGCGTCGCCTTTGCTGGTCCCCGTAAAGGTCAATCCTTTGATGGTCTGAACCTGACCCCCCAACAACAGGAACAGATCCAAGCAATTCGCGATCGCGCCGCCACTTCCTCAGAACGTCAACGGCAGGAACTCCAAGCCAGTCGGGAACAAATGCGATCGCTACAACAAAGCAACGCCAGTCCCGAACAATTGCGCCAACAGCGTCAAAGAATCCAAGAGTTGAGTCGCGCCTTGAGTGACCAGCGGTTCGATACCATGTTAGAAATGCGGGAAGTTCTCACCCCAGAACAGCGATCGCAACTCCAGGAAAGAATGGGGGAACGTCCGGGTCGTGGTCCTGGTGGTCCTGGCGGTCTTGGCACTGGCGGTGGTCCGGGTCGTGGTCCGGGTCGTGCTCTTCCTGGTAGTGGTCGTTAGAATAGCCATCAAGCCAATCAACTAACTGCTCACCAATAGGAACAGGAAACCGGGCTTGTCAAAGCTGTTTCCTGTTCCCTCAATTAACCCAACTCAAAAGTGATAAACCTGACCGTCAATCAACAACCTAGTGATTCCCTTCGCTTGTAAATGGGGGGCTGTTTTTTGTAGTAACCTGCCATCAGGAACCTTAAAAACCCGCTGATTGCGTGCCGAAAACCGACTAGCCACCCGATGATTATCAAAAACAGGCAGAGTTTTTTCCAGAATTTCTTCCGACGGGATACGCCCCAACTCCGCAAAAGCCTTCAAAGGCTTAACAATCAGTTCCGAAGCCCGATCAATCACCAAATAGCAAATCTTAGGTAACTCAGCCTCAGTCAGGGGCAGAATTTGGACTAAGCTGTTAGCATCAGGGGTAAGGGGGCGATCGAACAAATCCTGATCATTGTCCCCATAATCCTCATCCTCATCCTCCTCATCCTCATCATCATCATCAAAATCGCTAAATTCTTCCCCCGAAAACAACTCCGGTGTGATTAACTCCCCCATCTCATCATTTGATGTTGTCAGATTTGGCTGTTTCAGCAATGGTCCAGGGATCGTTTCCACAGAATTTGACTCTTGGGTTGTTTCTGCTGCTTCTCTCTCAGGTTCTAATACCGATGAGCTTTTCCGCAGGCGGACTCCGTTGGTAGCATCAGAATCTAACTTAGAATCTGAGGACTTAAATGCTTGAGACTCCCCATCATTCAATTCGGATCTGCTGTCCTTGAGTTGGGGTTTTCTCTGATTTCGTAACCGTTGCTTCTGATGAGTTAGAACATCATAAACATCCCGTGGGACGGCACTTTGTAGAATACGTCTTACCGTAGAACTACTCACCCCGAACTTTTCCGCTAGGGCGATCGTTGTTTCCTCGGGTACATCTTGATAGAGCCTAACGATTTCCTGTTTTTGGGAGTCAGAAAGTTTTGAGGATGTCATCAGATTTGGTCTAAATTGGACATTGGAGTTAATTTCCACAGGCTTAGAAGGGATCCCCCTAAGTGCGATCGCCTCTTTGGCTAATTTTCTCTACAGATTTTCTTGAACGATTAGGAACATCAAAACTTGAAGTTCTCTGAAAAATCCAGCGACAAAACTAGACATATCAACTTTCATTCTAGCCTCTGCTGGCGCGTCTACGTCGGCTTTGGCGAGAACGAGTTGATATGTCATATTCTAGGACCGCACCGATCACAAACAAAATGCCAGTAAAGACAAAAAACACTTCTAGCAAGTTGCCACTTTCATACTCAATTTCGACCCGAGAATCAGACCATTTAAAGTAAGTATCCGCCACATACAGCGAGAAGATAGCAAAGGCTATCATACGCCAGGACTGAGAAAAGCGCCCTCCCCAAAAAGCCAGAATCAGGGCAGTTGCTAGAATCAGCAACACCACATCACCATAGATGTAAAACAAATTCAGCCAAAATCCCAGAGGTTCAAGTTGAGCATCAACTGCCAGCACCCAATCTGGGGCCGTACTTTCTTCTTCCTCCTCAGCCATGGCTTCATCAACCATAGCCACTCCATTAGGGGTAGTGACTATCTGTTCCTGACCCGGGGGTTCTTCAGTAGTCCCTAACAGCCCAAAAAATGACGGATCAGCTACCCAGGTTGCCAAAGTTATACCAGCGATCGCCACACCAGCCAGAGTCGCCCACTGCCAAACCTCCAGATTTAGGCGTTTAGAAGTCACCGCCGTAACCATTCCCCAGCCAAACAACAAATAGCTGAGGACATAGAACCCATCCCCTAGGGAAACCACCGGGTCAAGGTTCCATACCAGTTCCCATAAACCAAATAGTAAACCTCCCATAAAATAAAACAGTGATCCTAGACCAATTCCCAGCCAGACATTGCGTCCGCTGACCATTTGGGGGCTACGCCAATTTCTATAGCAAACCAGTGCAGCCATCAGAAAAGCACCCAATTCAAAGACATAAGTGCCAATGGAATACCATAAAGGTCGTTCTTCCCCCGGCGCACTTACACTAAACAGCAGGAAGAACAACAGAGCCAGAACCACCCAGGTGATGCCAAATATCAGCAGATTTTGCGGAGATACCAGAGATGATATAACCGATGATTTTTGTTGTGACGTGCTACTCATAGCGATACAATAACAAGAAATCTACAGTTGAAAACCATTACTAAACCAGATCGCAATAGATTTGCCCAAGAATACTCATTCAAAAACTCATCTCAATTCGAGCCTCCCATATTTAGATACCAAAACCAAAAAATCCTAACATTACTTAACTTATCTCCCAGAGATTTCCCAGAGTAGATTCACCCAGCCAACTGATAAATGAATCCCGATCTTCTTGGGCCAAGTCCTGTAGAACTTCATCTAAGCCTTCTGCAAAGCTAGTATTTCCGAAGTAGCTCTTACCCAGACGGTAAACTTCTTCTAGCAATGTTTTCAGGTTATTTTCATTCCAGGAAGGAATTTGTAAACTTTCCAGGGGGTCTTTGGTCAAAAGAGTTTTGACCGCCTCTGAGTTATCATGGGCGGGAAATTTCCCTTTTTGAAGAATCTTGAGCAGATCCTTTTCAAAGGCTACAGCTTGTCTTGACCCCAATAAATCCTCAACATCAAAGTAAACTGCTTGTAAGACCAATAGAGAAGCGCGAATGAGGCCTGATACCTTAGCATCAGTACCTCCACCCCCCTCACTACCGAGTTGTTCAAGGCGAACTTTACCCCAAACACTATAGCGTTCTGGTTCTTCGAGTAGTACGCAGGCTTTACCCCGGTTATCAGTCAAGTCCCGCCAATAAGCTCTGGCTTCGCTTTCTTGCTGAACAGTGAAAACCTTCATCAGACGGAACGTCTGCCCTTGATAATAGAGAATGGGAATCTGTTGATCCCGATTGGGGTGTTGGATCGTGGAGATCTCAACATCCTGTCGTTTCAGAATAAACATAACACTATGTACCTACTCTTGGCAGAGTTGCAGGTCGGCCGTGTTTGTTATTGTAGTGCTTGTTGAACCCATGGCGCTATAATCTCCAATGTGGCAAACTTAATCATCCCAGATAATTTTTGCCAGTCAACTGTCAATCTCGATCGCTTTTATGTTATCATCTACACGTGTCCATTGATGATCAAGCCTTGGGACTTGAGTTGACTTGATTTAGGTTGATACTAGTTGATACTATAGGTGTCAACTTAAGGTAAAATGCAAGACTTGCCTGGGTGTGTAACTCAGCTGGATAGAGTAGCGGCCTTCTAAGCCGTTTGTCGTAGGTTCGAGTCCTACCACACCCGTTTACTGTAAACCCTTATCCTGACTACTATCGCGTGATATCGCTCAACCCGATAGTGGTACCGTTGCGCACAAAATACACTTCATTAAGTCTTAACACACAGGATAATTAGCGCATATCCCTTAGCAACAAATCTTAATTATTGACGGGTTAATCAATAAGCAGTTATGGTCGAAAGGGAAGTCGCCTTCCCCAACTCCAATTCAAAACCGTGCTTGCGAGTTTCCCAGCACACGGCTCCTGATGTATAGCCTTAGTCAAGGTGGTTAGGACGCAGCTTGGAGAACGGAATCCATGGCATCATCGAGAGAATCAAACTGCTCACGTGCAATGGCGAATGCGGGCTTTCAACCACGACCAACATTTCTCTATCTTGTTGAGGTCTGGCGAATAAGGCCGAAGATAGAGTAAACGGCATTGAGCTGCCTCCACCAGTTCAGCCTGCCGCCCCCCTTTATGAAACGTTGCATTGTCAAATACTAGAGTCTGACCTGGCTTCAATGTTGGAATTAAGATGAACTCCAACCACAACTCAAACACTGTCCGATTACAACAA